>JBBQPD010000529.1:0-5011 GCA_038331535.1 Gemmatales bacterium
TTGTCCTTCTTGTACGCCGAAGCGAGCGCCACCTCGACCGCGTCGAAGACCACCTCCTTCGAGAGATTCTTCTCCGCTGCGAGCTGCGTGATCGCCGTAATAAATTCGTTCTTCATCGTGCCGGTTCCCCTAAACGAACAAAAAAGTGGGCTAAAGCCCACTCCTGAACGGATTCCAGAGTTCCCCCCAGTATACGGAATCTAGCCCGAAGCTGACAAGCAGCGTAGCCGAGGGCTCTACATGGCCGACCGGGGAGGATTTCTGCCGTAACTGTCACCCCCGTGGCTCTGTTCGCAAGCCGCCCCAGGTCCGTGTTGCGCTCGCCCGTTAGCGCAGCGTGTTGCTCGTCGTACCCGTCGGGTGCGGGGCGCGCCGAAGGCGTCGTAGCTGTAGCTGTCCGTGACCGCCCCGGCGCTGTCCGCGAGCTGCGTCGTGCTGCCGAGGCCACCAGTGAGGTAGTTCGAGGTCTTGCCGCAACCTACCGCGATCTCTGCGCACAGCTACGGCAGCGGGGCGTGTCATCACCCTGTTGTTCCGTTGCCCTCGCGGGCAGTCCGTGCAGAAATGCGACATCGACGATAAATGCGAGCACTTCAAGAGCACGGCGGAAGCTCTTCGATCGAAAGGCGCTGCTGCCCGCGGTTAGTCTTCGACCGCATACGCCGCACCGTGACCCCTCTTTCACCCTAATGGGTTCTGCCCTCCCGCCTTTTGATGCCGCGCAGCTTCAGCCAGAGAAGTGTGCTCAACATGAGCATGAACGGTGTCAACGAGACCCATAGCAGCAGCGCATCTTGTAGCGATAAGGACGACAGAAGCGATCGTAAAATTGCGGCAATGAACGTACCGCCAATTATCGTAGCACTCAGCTTCCATAGTGGCGGATAACGTTCCATTCCGATGACCCAAAACAGCGTGAAGCCGGACAAAATAGATGCAGCGAGAATAGGGAACAGCATCTTCTATTGCGCGCAGCCCGTGAGCCAGGGAAAGACCAAGTTGTGCGGGACAAGCTTATTCAATAGTTTTCCTCCAACAACCGAAGCGCCCGGAGCTTGGGTAACCCCGGGTGAAGGAGCGAGAGAGATCAAGAATTGTCTACTCCCCTCCTTCACAGTGACTTTGCCCGCCTTGATCTCTTCGCATATGATTGACAATTTCTGTAACCAAGCGGAGCCGATCACAGCACCGGCCAGCACGCAACCAACCCCGGTCGCGCAAGTGAGTGAGAGCGCGTACCCGATTCCTTGGACCACCTGGGCCTGGTTCCATGGGGACTTGGCGTAATCGATGCCCCACTTCAGTCCTTCCTTCGGACAGTCCAGTTTATCGAGGAGATTCCAATTCCTCTCGCACAGCCCGGTTGGATCCAGCCAGCTCGCTGGGTTATTCCCGACGTAGGTGTACCGATTCAGTAGCGGCAGCGGGTCTTGCTGCAAGAACCGCCCCAGCGCCGGGTCGTACGACCGCGCCCGCAGGAAGTAGAGGCCGCGGTTCGCGCCGCCATCGCGCTGCTGGCCCGTGTACTGGAAGCTGTTGCTCGTCGTACCCGTTGTGTTGCGGGGGGCCCCGAAGGCGTCGTAGCTGTAGCTGTCCGTGACCGCGCCGGTGCTATCGGTGAGTTGCGTGGTGCTGCCGAGGCCGTCGGCGCTGTAGTACGAGCTGACGCCGGCATCGCTCGTCTCGGAGATCAGACCGAGGCCGTAGAGGTAGGTCTTGGTCACCAACGACGATCGACCGACGGACAGGAGTGTCCGGACGGGTTAATGTAAACTAGTGTTGTCATGACCTCTCCAGCGGCCCCCCAACTTTGTCCGAAGTGCGGTTCGTCAACGCTTACTTGGCGGTCGCGCAGGATACGCGACGTACCGCTCACATGGCTGCGAATCTTGCTCACAAACGGCTGGGATCGGAGCAATCTATCGGTCGCGGACGCCGCGTAGGTTCTGGCGATGCCGAAATTGCAAGCGACGTGGTGTGACGTTCGACTAATGATCACGGGGTCGATGCGATCCATCGCCATGCACGAGACCGGAACGCAAGAGGAACCATGTGAGTCCACCGATCATTGTTGTGGCGAGCGCCGCGCTGAGAACGAACTGCACCACCGACACTTCCGAGACCAAAACCAAAGGGACGCTCAGCAGGATCGCGGCCGAAGCCATTATTGCGTAACGCCTACCAATCATTGAGTGCCCTTACTCCTTCCCGCGCCCGTCTCGTTCGGCAGCAAACGCGGTGTTGCCCGACCGCAAGTCAAACCCCACTTCGGCCCCCGCGCAAGCACAGGCTCTAGGAGGTGTCAATCAGCCGTCGCTCTCAAACTCTTCCTCTGCTGGACAATTGCCGTCTTGAACGATTTCGTTGCCCGCCAGCTGTTGAGTATGAAAAGCGGATTCAGTCGCGATCCACGTGTGAGCGCGAAACCGTACAGTCCATCCCGTGACTTAACCCGAATGGAACCGGTCATGAGAGACGTGACTCCGTCGATCTGTGCAAGGCGAATCTCGACCTCCGGGCGCCAAAGGCTAAAAGGGATGTTGAGTATCCCAGCGTTCGAATGCCAGATCAGCCGCGAAGCAGTCAAGAATATCTTCCCCGTGCCGAGCGGAACGAAGCCCGACATACAAGTTGCGTCGCCGCGCAGCATGACGGGCTCACCAAAGTCGGGGTTGCGCAGTCGGTCATCTGTTGGCATGGAATTCCTCACGCAAGCGTCACTTTCCGTGGATGAATGTACTCCAGGCCGAGGGAATATCCTGACAGAATCCCTGCCACGCCAGGATCGCAGTCAGCTGGTCGCCGCGTCGTAGGTGTACGCGGTCGCCGGGTTCGCATTCACCTCCTGGGTCAGCCGGTTGCCTACGGCCGTCGTAGGTGTAGGCGGTCGTCGTCGGGGTGCCCGGGTAGGTCACCAGGCTGAGGCGGTCCAGCACGTCGTAGCCGTATTGCGTCACGCCATTAGTATCGGTCATCTGGGAGCGGTTCCCGTTGGGGTTAAGCACGTAGCTTTCGAGTTAAGGCGTCGACGATGCCACAGTCACAGGCGCATCAGCCCTCCGACGGTAAGGATGGCACGAGCGGGTCGAGCATTCGGATCAACTCCGGCACGTCGATGGTCGCCGTCTCCCAGATCCTGACCCGATTAATCCTGTCATATTCGTGCACGAGGAAATTGCGCTGCGAGATGACTCGCTGCCAGGTATCTCCGGGTGCGCACCTTGAACCCCGGCGACATGCGCCCCGCCGACTCACCACTGATCTCGATCGCCCGCTCTACGGCGAGACGCAACTTCTCATCCGTCTGATAGTGCGCAAGGTCCGGGCCCTCAACCATCCGCATGACCTGTTGCGCGTAGGACCGCATATCTGACAGGTATGCCGCGTCCCGTTCCTCAGGCCGCATAGAGCACGGTAACGTCGCGATTGATGGAGTGCAGTCGGAAGGGGTTGCGGATGGCACCCTTCTCGGCGACGTCGACGTCGCGCCCGAACAGACCCTTCAATTCCGCCTCGATGTCGACGAGCTGATAGAGGCTGTGTCGCGCTTCGGGCGCAAACTCTACCATCACGTCGATGTCGCTGTCGGGCCGCAACTCGCCGCGCGCCGCAGAGCCGAACAGCGCAAACTCGACGATCTGCCACTTGCGGCAGAAGTCAGCAATAGTCTCGCGTGACACGTTCAGGCTCGGATGTATCGTCTCTACGCCACCAATATAGCCTCGCAAGCAAGCGCACGAAGAACACAAACATCAATCTAACCCATGCCGAAACCGCAGCCCGACCCCCCATCTCACACACCCCGCACGCGCGCTAGACTGACCCAACCGCCCGCCCAGCCTCCCACCTCCAGCCTCCCACCGCCCGCCGCCCGCCGCCCACCGCCCACAAGACCACCGCCCAGGAGAGAACATGCCCGCCATCGTCGCCGAGGCGCTCGTCAAGCACTTCACCGCCGACATCCGCGCCGTCGATGGCATCGACCTCGCCATCCCGGAGGGGCAGATCTTCGGCTTCCTCGGCGCCAACGGCTCCGGCAAGACCACCACCGTCCGCATGCTGACGACGCTGCTCCGTCCCACCTCCGGCCGCGCGCAGGTGCAGGGGCTCGATGTCGAGCGCCAGGCGACGGCCGTCCGCCGCAGCATCGGCGTCGCGCTGCAGGAGGCCGGCCTCGACGACATCCAGACGGGCCGCGAGCTGCTGACGTTACAGGCGCGCCTCTATCGCGTGCCCCCGCCCGAGATCGCCGCGCGCGTCAGTCGCCTGCTGACGGTGGTGGACCTCGACGACGCCGCCGACCGCCGCGTCAAGACCTACTCCGGCGGCATGAAGCGGCGGCTCGACCTGGCGGCGGCCCTCGTCCATCGCCCGAAGGTAGTCTTCCTCGACGAACCGACCACCGGCCTCGACCCGATCAGCCGCGAGGCGATCTGGCGCTACGTCGCCGAGCTGAACAAGAGCGAGGGCGTCACCTTCTTCCTTACCACCCAGTACCTGGAAGAGGCCGACCGAATGGCCGACGACGTCGCGATCATGGACGCCGGGAAGATCGTCGCCCAGGGCTCGCCCGCCGCGCTGAAGTCCAGCATCGGCACCGACGTCGTCACCCTGCGGATCGACGGCGGCGCCGATGAGCTGGCGCGCGCCCAGACCGCCGTGCGGCAGCTCGAGGGCGTAGAGGATGTGCGCGCCGTGAACGACGCCGTCATCGTCTACGTGCGCGAGGGCAGCAGCGCCATCGCGAAGCTGGTGCTGCTGCTGGACCAGGCGTCGTTGCGCGCGCGCGAAGTGACCCTCGCGCAGCCGACCCTCGACGACGTCTTCCTGCAGAAGACGGGTCACCATCTGGAGGCGGCGGACGCGCAGGCCGCCCGCGGTGCGGCGGCGGCGGTGCGGGCATGAACGCCGTGCTCACCGACACCTACTACCTGATGCGGCGCGCGCTGCGGGAGACGCTGCGGCAGCCGGCGCTCGAGATCGGCAACATCTTCATCCCGATGTTCTTCTT
>JBBQPD010000530.1:0-5001 GCA_038331535.1 Gemmatales bacterium
AGAGTCTGTCCCAGAAGTAGGATTTACGAGCCGCGACCGTTAGGGAGCGTTAGAGGTACGCCGCGAAAAGCGCTCCCTAACGGTCGCGGCTCGTAGATAAAGACCCCTTCTGGGACAGACTCTAAGGGTGCGTTTCATTTCACACAGCCTTTTCTTTTTCCGTCCGAACGCGCACCTCGCGCCGGCAGGGGAGATAGACGGGTTTCGGCCCATAGTCCGATGAAACGATGAAACGAATCGGCTTCTGCCCGGCCAGGGAAACACCCTGGAACCGCCCTTCACTCTTTCGCCGCCTTGCGCCCGCGTTCGACCGCTGCCATCATCTCCTTCAGCATTTCCTTCGTGGTTAGCCCGCTGACGTTGTGCCCGGTGCGCGGAACGAAGGTGATCTTGCCGCCGTAGGCGGGCTTCGCCTGCGACAGGTAATCGTCGAGCAGGTGGACGGCGTTGTTCAGGAAAAAGTCGTCGCCCTCGCCGACCCAGATGTGAATCTTGCCGTGCAGCTTCGGCGCCAGCTTCGGCCAGTCCTTCTCCAGGACCATGCGCAGGTCGTACCGCTTCCAGTGTTCTACCACGCTGCGATCGATCTTGCCTGTCCGGCCATCCCAGATCGGCCTCGGTAAACCGTCGTCGCCGCGCGGGCCGAATGTGGCGTTCCAGGCGCACCAGTCCTTGCCGGATAATTCCCAGCGGTCGCCGCGGCCGAGCACCACCTCAAGCTGACATTCGTGCCGCACGTTATATACGGTCTCGCCCTCTACATTGCGGCAAGCCGGGCGCTCGAAACCGTACTTGTTGACGTAGGCGTTCTTGTCCTGGTAAATGTCGATCAGCTCGTAGGCGCGGAAATCGACCGGGTCGGGACAGTGCGACCAGCAGCCGTTGAAGAAGTCGGGGTAGAACACCTGGAGGGCAAAGGACACCCAACCGCCGGTCGAGGCGCCGTCGAGGACGCGCGCCCACGGCTTGCCGATGCAGCGGAACTCCTGCTCCACGTGCGGGATCAACTCGCGCGTCACCGCGTCGCCGTAGGGGCCGTTGTTCGCGGAATTGACCTGGTACGGGTCGCCGAACGGGCCGGCACCGTCGAGGTGCAGCATCACGAAGCGCGGCTCCTCGGCGTCTTCTTCTTCGGCGACATAAGCCTTCGCCGCGGTGTATCTCGTGCCGTAACCGCCGATGTGGACGCGCAGCGGGAAGCGCCGTTCCTTGTCCTTGTCGAACCCCGGCGGCAGCACGACGCCCGCGCGCAGGTACATCGGCCGGCCGTGGAACTTCGTCAACAGCTCCGACTTGAGCTTCACCCACTTAACTGATTCCGTCTCCGCCGGCAGCTGATCGGCCGGTACCTGCTTCGTCAGCTCCAGTTTGACGACGCCGCCCTGCGCGGGATCGAGGTGAACGGCGACCGGATCGCTGTACAGGTTGCCGGGGGCGTCGGGCAAAACGAGGTCGCGATTGGTCGCGAAGACGGCTTGCACGACGTAGTCGCCCGCCGGCACGAGGGACAGATGAGCGATGGGAAAGATGGAGGCGCCCTGATCGACGACCGCGCTCATGCCGGGATTGAAGTCCTTCACATCGCGGCCGAGCAAGGGCGCGGCGTCGTTGCCGGTCGAGCCGATCTGCCGCCGCGGTTCGCCGCGCTTGCCTCTTCCCACGACGACGAGGAGCCGGCCGTCGCGTGCCGCCGGCTTGAGGTCTTTCGACATCGAGACCTCGAAACGCAGCGCCGTCTCTTGCGGTTTTGGCTCGGCCGCGGTCGTGAGCACCACGGCGAGGAGGCCGAGACAGGGACCGATGGCGAACAACGTCCGGCGCGTCATGGTGCGGATTCTCCTCGTCGGTTGGCCGCATGCGGCTTCGCGGCGGTTGACCGCTAAGCCGCAAGCGGCCAACGGCGTCCCTGGCATTCTTCCTAGAATATTCTTGCCAGCCGAGAATCCCCCCGTTACGCTCAATTCATTATCAGGCTACCCCGTTCGACCCGCAGGAGGGATGTTCTCGGGCCTTTTCGTCACATGCCCGCGGAACTGGCCCGTCCGGAGAGAAGCCCATGAGCGCGTTCCTTCCCCACCAGGATCCGAACCCGTGGCAGCGCGAAGAAGACCTGCGAGAGGCACAGAAAACGTATAAGTACAACCATAAATACGTCTCGCCGCTGGCGATGGTGAACAAGGTTCCCTTCGACGACGAGTTCTCGTTCACCTGGCTGAAGTCGTGCGGGGAGAACGTGCGCCTGTGCGTCAAGAACCATCTGGAATTGGTGGGCGATCCGAATCATGCCGAGTTCTATCGCAAGAAACACGGCTTCTTCGGGCGCTGCCTGGAGATCGGCGTCGAGCTGCTCGGTGCCATCCGCGTCTTGATGGGGAACACGATCCATTTCTCGCGTTCGCTCGTTGACAGCGGCGTCAAGGTCCGGGCGATGAAGTCGCGGTTTTCCAACGCCATCCGTTTCACCGAGCGCCACCTCACCAAGCCGCGCATGGCGTCCAAGTTCGAGGACTACGCGAACCTGTTCCGGGCGATCGGCCTGCCGCCGGTGTCCGAAGATTGTCACGACGACCGCTCGTTCGTCGATATGCGCCTGGCGGGGCCGAACCCGGTGATGATCCAGAACGTCGCCGCGCTCGACGACCGCTTTCCGGTAGACGAAGCGCTGTATCAGTCCGTCTTGCCGGGCGACTCGCTCGCAGCCGCCGGGCAGGAAGGGCGACTCTTTCTCTGCGACTACCAGCAGCTCGAAAACGTCGAGAACGGCATCTATCCGCACGGCCCGAAGTACGTGTACGCGCCGCTGGCGCTGTTCGCCATCGAGAAGAAGTCGCGCGCCCTGGTGCCTGTCGCCATCCAGTGCAAGCAGACTCCCGCCGCGGACAATCCCATCTTCACGCCAGGCGACGGTTACAACTGGCTGCTCGCCAAGACCATCGTCGAGATCGCCGACGGCAACGTGCATGAAGCCGTCACGCACATGGGACGCACCCACCTGATGATGGAACCGTTCGTGGTCTCCACGCTCCGCCGGCTGGCGCCGAGCCATCCGCTCTTCAAGTTGTTGATGCCGCACTTCGAGGGCACCCTGGCGATCAACGACGCCGCCTGGAAGCACCTCCTGGCCGACAAGGGCGGCGTGGACAAACTGCTGGGTGGAACGATCGCGTCCAGCCGGGGACTGGCGGTCAGAGGCATGCGCGCCATTCCGTTCAGCGAGGCCGCTCTCCCGCGGACCTTCGCGGCCCGCAAGGTAGACGCCACCGACCGGTTGACCGCTTACCCGTTCCGCGACGACGCGCTGCTGTACTGGCACGCCATTCGCCAGTGGGCGGCCGACTACCTGGCTCTTTATTACTTGACCGATGCCGACGTGGTGCAGGATCTGGAGCTGGCCGCGTGGTACACGGAGATCGGCGCGGAGGACGGCGGCCGCGTCGCCGGGGTCGGACGGGACGGCAAGCTCGCCACCCGCGACGACCTGATCGAGACCATCACGCTCATCCTCTACACCTGTAGCGCCCAGCACGCCGCGGTGAATTTCCCGCAGTACGATCTGATGAGTTACGTGCCGAACATGCCGCTGGCGGGCTATGCCCCGGCGCCCACGTCCAAGACGGGCGCGACGATCCAGGACTACCTCGCCATGCTGCCGCCGCTGGACATGGCGGAATTGCAAATGGAGCTTGGCTTCATGCTGGGAACCATCCATTACACGACCCTGGGCCACTACGGCGCGAACCACTTTGCCGACCCGCGCGTCGCCGAGCCGCTGCAAAAATTTCAGACCCATCTCGAGGAAATCGGCCGGACCATCGAGCAGCGCAACAAGGAACGCCGGCGTCCCTATAATTTCCTGGTTCCCTCCGGAGTGCCGCAGAGTATTAACGTCTAGCGCTACTCCGCGCGGCCGAGATTGCCGTGAGCCCGACGCGCCAGCAAGGGAAGACCTTGCTGGCGCGTCGGGCTCACGGTAATCATCAAGAAGGCAGCACCGTGAACGATCCCAGCGACGATAAAATCGAGCAGACGTCGGCCTGGGGTGACAAACCCACTCGTTTCCAGCACGAGGAGACGCCGGCCCTGGACGATTCGATCGCCGAAACGGGAATGTATCGCTTCGGCAAAATCCCCGCGCTATCCGGCACGGAAGTCGAGCGCGGGCCGAGCGCGCCCGTCGCTCCTCCGAAAGCGTTCGGGCGCTACGAGGTGCGCGCCGTCGTCGGCAAGGGCGGCTTCGGCACCGTCTACGTCGGGCACGACACGCAGCTCGACCGCAAGGTCGCCGTCAAGGTTCCGCACGGCACGCCGACCGCGGCCGAGTGCGAAGCGTTCCTCAACGAAGCGCGCCGTCTCGCGCAGCTGCGGCATCCGGGGATCGTGGTCGTTCACGACATCGGCGTGCAGGGCGGCCACATCTATATCGTGACCGATTTTCTCGAAGGCGAGAGTCTGCGCGACCGCATCAAGCGCCGCCCGCCCACCTGGGAAGAGTCCGCCGCGATCGTCGCCCAGGTTGCCGATGCCCTGGGACACGCCCATGCGCAGCGCATCATTCACCGCGACGTGAAGCCGGCCAACATCCTGATGACCAAGGACGGCAACCCCATCTTGCTCGATTTTGGCCTCGCGCTGAGTGGCAGCGAAGTCAGCGGCCACGATCCGCGTATCCTCGGCACCCCGGCGTACATGTCGCCGGAACAGGCCCAGGGACACGCCCACCACATCGACGGCCGGACCGACATCTACAGTCTCGGCATCGTCCTGTATCGCATGCTCACCGGCCGGCTGCCGTTCTTCGCGGATACGATCGTGGAGACGCTGCGCCAGGTCGTGGACGAGACGGCGCAACCGCCCCGCCAACTGGTCCGCGACCTGCCGGCCGAGCTGGAACGCATCTGTCTGAAAGCGATGGCCAAGCGGATCGAGGACCGCTACACGACGGCGCTCGACATGGCGGAAGACCTGCGCCGCGTCTACCGCTCTCCCGTGCCTGCCGCAGCG
>JBBQPD010000531.1:0-4992 GCA_038331535.1 Gemmatales bacterium
AGACCGCCCATTTTGACGTTTCCGACGACAATATCGACAAGGCGACCGACCGCCGAAAGTACCTTAAATGACAGTGATTTACGACGAATTTCGGCGGCTGTCTGGAGTAGGCGAAAACTGCCCTGGGACGATTTGAAGACCGGGGCCACCACCAGATGTGCAAACACTCCCGACTGAGCAACTGCTTGATTCTTAAGCGGGTAGTGCCATAGCATGTGTTGGGGTTTATTGTCCGTGACCCCTTTCCGTCACTCCTTTCACGAGGAAAATCATGCCCACCAGCCTACCCTCCGAAAGAACACCGTCAAGAACTCGACCTGCTGGTTTACGAAAGCCGGTAACGATACCTATTTCGGCCTTATCGATTCATTGTCCTCACCAGAGGCAAAGACGTTGTTCGACTACCACCTCGTCAAGCTATCTGCCGAAGGGAAGGAGAACAAGAGGCAGATCCTGACCTCCGGCATGTCGGGTGTGCCTCCCCGAGTAGGCGAACAGGCACTCTCCGTAGAACCGCCGACCTGCGGCCTGAAGGGCCGCTTCCGTCAGCCCAGGCCGAAGACCTGGGAACTCCGGGCGCACCACAACCCTTGCCCAGGCCTTCGGCCTGGGCTGACGGAAGCGGCCCTTCAGGCCGCAACACCGGCGCTGCCTACTTCGGGAGGCATACTCCGGCATGTCGATGGACTTCTTTCTGGGCTGAGTCCAGAAGAAGCGCGACGAAGAAACTTACGACACTCGGCGAAGCTAACAGAAAAGCTCAGGGCTTCGGGACTCCGGCCCCCCCACCGCAAGCGATCTGCCTGTCTTTCGATGGAGGCTCGAAAAAGTCAGCCGAAGGCCCTTCCAAAAAAACGCCGGAGGGGTTCTGCGCCGGGCGGCAGGGTTTATCACCGAACGATACGAAGCGATGCTCGACCCGCCATCCCTAACCCTGACGGCTCTGGGTAGTTCAGGTCCACCCCCTTCCAATCGCCGCCGATCCACACCCACTTTTTCAGGTTGTCCACCGGCTCGGTCGGCCACCTCCGAGTACAGACCCAGCAATTCCCCGGCCCCGTGACGTCCGGGTGCTGCGGGTTGTTTCGGATGCCGATCTCGACATGGCAGTACGGGCAGCAAGTGAGGCCGAGGGTATTGTTGTCGATCCGCCCCGCCAGCCCCATCGTGAACACCCGCACGGTCGGATCGGCGAACTTCCAGTACAGGTGATCCGCCAAGCACTCCGCGGCGTGGATTCCCCGGAACTCTCGCCCGCAGGTGCAGGCGAAGACCTCGTACCCGCTGGCATCGCCAATGTCCACGGCTCGGTTGCAAGTCAAGCGGTGCAACTTCATTAGGATAACCTCGTCGTGGCCTGCAGCACCTCCCGTCCGATAAGGGTACAATGACGCAATGTCCCGGCCTGTCGGTCGAGGCGGAAGTCAGAGAGGAGCGAACATGCGAAGTCCCGCCCTGATCGCCCTGGCGTTTGCCACAGCGACCGCCGCCACGACTGCCGCTGCCGACGACCCGCCGCCATTCAAGATCAAGACCAAGCGGGACAACGACCGGGTGGAAGTGAAATTCGAGAAGGATACGGCGATCTTCTCCATCCGCAGCCCGTTCGGAATCAGCCATACCGTCGTCGAGCGGTCAGACGGAAAGTGGCCGGACGCCGTTCTGATGCGCCTGCACTTGAAGGGGCTGGAGAACTTCAAGGCGACGAACGGCAAGGTGGCGCTCGAAGCGTCGGCCTCACTTCAAGACGGCAAGCCGGTCGTTCGACTCTGGAAAGACGGCCAGGAAGACGTGCCGTTGGATTCAAAAAGTCCGTATTGGATCGACCTTCGCATCCTCGGCGGCGACGGCACACCGGCGAAGGCCATTCCCCTGAAGGACGGCTATTTCGAGTTGCTGTTGCCCAGGGCGTTCTTCGAGGGCAACCCGAAGTCGATCACGGTGAACTGGATCGACTTCTACCGGAACTGAAGGGGCGGCGATGAACTTATCCGTTGACGTGATCTCCGACCCGATTTGCCCGTGGTGTTTCCTCGGCAAGCGGCGGTTGGAAAAGGCCATAGGCGTACTTCGGTCGGAGGTTCAGGGTAGAACGGCGTTAGCCCGACGCGCCAGCGAGGAGGAAGTCGGTCCCTCGCTTGCGCTTCGGGCTAACGTCCTCGTGCCGTGAAAGGCTTTTGTCCGCCAGCCCTAAGCAAATTCCGACTCGAAGAGCGTTCTGATTCGCAGCAATGTAGCAAGAATCGCAGGCTCAAAAACCTTGGTGGCTAGGGCAAAGGCCGGGACGGCCACGCTGTTGCGTTGTCAACCCGCGCGTCAAGGCTCTCGACGAACTGTTGGACGGCGAGAATCTGGATCTTAGACAACGGCGTCAGTTTCACCCTCGCCGCGAAGCTACGCAGGTACTTGTTTAGCGTCCTGCTTCCGGGGCTGGCGTGAACAACGAGGTGAAACCGTGGCAAAGGGTGTCGCGGACGTAGTCGAACGCCGACACGACTTGTTGCCGGCACGTCTGTTGTACGCTCGACAGGATGCCCTGCGCCTCGGCACCGGCCTCGGTCCGGTTGCCGCCCCACACCTTGCGCTTGACTACCGCCGGACGCAGCGCCTGTTCGGCGCGATGGTTCGTCGCCGGGATGGACGGGTCGGTCAGGAATTGCAACCCGTGTTCGGCATGCACCCACAGGTTCCGGGCGGCTTTGCACAGAAACCTCGATCGGGAAGCCCGTTCCGTGGCTCCGTTCTGGCCGGCGTCTCGGCCTCGAATAGTTCGTTCCGCCTGGAAAAAATGTCACAAGAACGAACTTCTTCGCCATAAGTGCTTATGAATGTAGGCCGTTCGGAAAGATCGTTCCTGCTACCCCTCCCACTCCTCCGCAGCGCCGACGGGAACGAACCCGTCCGCGCCGAGCAACGAACTGCCAAAGCCACCACCTGTTCCTCGGGGTTTCTGTGCAAAGCCGGTTCAGCCGGCAGATGTTCGACGGCTCGAAGATGGCCTCGCAATCCAGGTCCGGACATTCGCGGCCCAGGCGGCAGACGAACAAGGTGCGCCAAGCGACGATCGGCCAGATCGCCAGGTACGGCAACACACGCTCCACGTCTTCAAAACGCCGCCGTTCGATGCGGCATCCCGACTTCAACGTGCGGAAGAAAACCTCGACGTTCCAACGAACACAATAGTATTCCACCACACGCCGCACCTCTTCGGGCGTGTCGATCGGCAGCGTCGTTAGCAGCAGCCATTCCAGCGGCGGCTCCGTGGTATCCTGGACCAGCAAGACCACGGGCTGTTGCGCCACGCGCTCCCGAGACCGCTGGATGTGGGGCTCCAGTACCTTGGCGAAGGTCACCTTGTCATTGTCGAAGAAGCGGTAGGCGGCGTGCATTTCGGCGCGGCCCCGACAGGCAGCGGGGATGCTCAAGTTGGGTCGGCTGCCCAAGGCGGACCAGAGCGTTACGGCGCGGGCATCCAACCGTTCGTCGCCGAAATCGGCGGTGTTCATTTCCTCGACGGCCCAAGGTGCGATCCTGGTGTCACTCCATTGATGGCAAGGGTTTCCACTCCATCCGGAAGCACCCATGATCGCCTATCCTGCTTATTTTGCCAAGACTACATGTGACTTGTGTAGAACAACGAGGGCTGCGGCCCCGGCACCCCGCGTCCGAGCTGCGGTTCGTCCGCCCGCCGCGCGACGCGGCGACAAGTTGCCCCCTCCGGATTATTGTTTTGTCGGTTTTTCGGTTCGGCCATCCCGCGACCGCTTGCTCTTCAGGAGTGACGATTCGCAGGACGCGAAGCGCCGGCCGCTCAAGACGTTCACGCAGGGGGACGTGTCGGCCAGCGTCTGGTCACGCGATCACCTCATCAAAGGCCAGCCGACGAGGTTCTACTCGGTCACGTTCGAGAGATCGTACCGGGACAGTTCGCGACAAATTCGCTACACGCGGAGTTTCAATCCCGATGACCTCGGCACCCTGATGTCGCTCTGCCAGCAGGCAGGCGATTATCTAACCTCGCTCCAGTACCCCGAAGCCGAGGGGAAGGAGTGACGATGTTCGGGGCGCCCTGACGCCCCGACCTTTCCAGCGCAGCCTGCGGAGACGTTTCTTCGGAAATGCTCCTGTGGTTGCCGGAAAGCACGACGGTATCACCTGCCAATTTTTCTCGCGGAGCGCCGCATTCTCCGGCGCCTCCGCCTCCCTTATTTCACAACCCGTTCCCACGGAGGCAACATGCACGACCGCTGCGAGCGCAACGTCGTCGGTCGCTACCCGCGCTGCGGAGTATTCCGTAGCGACAACAGCCGCGCGACCGTGAGCGCGATCGCCGGCGTCTTCGTCGTCCGCCTCGACGACGCTAGCCGGCCAGAGATGTGGCTGGAAATTACGCTCGAACTCCCCGATGCGTCCCTCGAAATGATCGACAATCCGGGCTGAGCGCCACAACCGTGATCGTTGGCGTGCTAGCGGTGTTCAGCTGATTTCCTGTGGAGGCGCTGCAATGTACGCGGCCGTTCTCGCGTCAAAAGTCCTGCGGCCTCTGCTTTTGACGCTTGCGCTGCGGCTGCGTGGCGGGGCCGGCGCCTCCACAGGAGGCACTATTTACTTCCTTCATTTTCTTCCCATGCGTACCAACGCATTCACAACGCCGGCGCTGGCGATCCTGCCGCGGTCGCCCAGAAACGCGAGCCCCGTCCCGGGGCTCACGAGCCTCTACCACAAGGCGCATCGTGGCAACTACGGCGACGCGCGCTACCCCGGCAACTGTAGCGGGGAACTGATTAAAGACCTACTGCGCTACTTCAGGCCGAAGCGTGTCTTCGACCCGTTATGTGCTGCAGCACATAACGGGTCTTGTGTGGCTCCGCTCGTTATGTGGTTTGACACGTTGTGCTCCGACAAGTCAGCCCGCCAATCGTTTTCTGCGCCACATAATCCTCATACCCTGGTCGAACCGTGTTCCTTCTCTCAACCCTGGAGGTTCGACTA
>JBBQPD010000532.1:0-4980 GCA_038331535.1 Gemmatales bacterium
GCCACGCCTAAACCCGTCGATCACGTCGGATATGCTGTTCGAGGGCCGAGAGATTAGGCCGTCCTCCACGCCGAGCGATCCCCGCATCTACCTCAAGGGCACGGACGGGAAGGTCAACCGGCTCAAGCAGCCGCGCGATCAGGGCTATCCAAAGTTCCCGAAATCGGACCAGATGTTGGCCGACAATGAGGACGCACAATACCACCAAGGCCGGGACTTCCCAACCCCCAAGCCGACGAACTTCATGGCGGGCGTCCACGGCACGGTTATCTTCGCTGGCCCGCCAGATGCGAAAGAGAAGAAAGTGCTCGTTCTCATGCCCACCGGTGAGGTGATGCACTACCTGCACGCATCCGAAGTCGCGGTGAAGTTCGGGGATGAAATCACCCCTCAGATGGTGCTTGGGAAGACATCCGACCACCTGCACCTCCAGGCGACGGATAAGGACAACAAGCTCATCGACGTGGATCGCTCGTTCCTTGCGGGGCGCAGCCCCGTCCGAGGCTCGACCATCAAGGCGTTCGAGCCGAAGTGGGTCTTTGTGGGGCCGAGCTATGTCGGCAATAAGAGGCCGGTCGTCAAAGACGGCATTCTCAAGGTCGAGGAGAGCAAGCGCATCTATTACGACGACAATGCTCCGAAGGCGGCAAACGGTCTCAGTCCGGAAGAGGAGAAGTTGCTTGGTCGATGGCGTTATCAATTTGGGACCAGTGACTACACAGTGGAATATCTGAGAGAACGAGCTGGAAAGGTCACTGATGCGAGATTTGGAAGTCAGCCCTTCAAGTGGTCACTGAAAGATGGGGTTCAGCATATGGAGTTCGATGGAGGTACCAAGGTAAGCAGGAAAATCACGTTCGACGGAGATTCATACCACTATTTCAGTACCGATGGGAACTTCAAGTACGTTCACAAACGGGAGAAGTAGATAGGGACAAAGTGATCACGAAAAAGGGACATTTAGAGATTGTAGATTCTCACAGCCGAACAACCGGATGCAGTTGACCGGGCCGGCATCCTGGTTTGCCATGATTTGAAGTCGTTATGACCGGCCCGGCAACTGATCCGTGCCGTTCGGCGGCAGAGGTGGAGACTTGAGTCCCGCGTTGCCGCTGGCTACACTGCCGGCATGAGTACCATCCACGAGATCGAGCGGGCGGTCGAACGGCTCGGCCCGGACGAACTGGCGGCGTTCCGGGCGTGGTTCGCGTCCTACGACGGCGACGCCTGGGACCGACAGATGGAGGCCGACGTGGACGCCGGCCGGTTGGACGCTCTGGCGGCGGAGGCACTGGCCGACCTGCAGTCCGGGCGCTGCACGGACCTATGAGGCACCGAGCGACGCCTCGCTTTTGGGCCATGTACCGGGCGCTGCCGGCAAAGGTGCAACGGTTGGCCGACCGCTGCTACGCGCTGCTGCGGGCCAATCCGCACCACCCATCGCTGTACTTCAAGCCGGTGCGGCACCTGTGGTCGGTGCGGGTGGGACTGCACTACCGGGCGGTGGCGGTGCGAGAGGGCAACGAGGTGGCATGGTTCTGGATCGGGACGCACGCGGAATACGACACGCTCGTCGGCCCATGAGTAAGTCGCCGAACCAGTTGCTGCACCTGACCGGGGCCGCATTACGGTTTCGCGCGACACAACGTCTCACTAGCGGTCCCGGCCGGTGAACTGGGTCGTTCGGTGCGTGCGGTGCATGCACCGAAAAAGGTGTGCATCGACCCCCGCAGGCCACGCACCGAAACGCAAATGGGCCGGCCGCGCGTCAACTGCACCCCGACGTCGCGCCGCAGGTGTCGCACTTGGCGCACGCGCCGCTGCGCACCAGCGTCAGTTGCCCGCACTCCGAACACGGGTCGCCCTCGTAGCCCTTCAAGCGGGCGATCCGCACCTTCTCGTCGGCCGCCAGCCGCGGGGCCGTCGCCGTCCCGTGGCCGTTGCCGTTCGGGTGGCCGTTGCCGTTGCCGTTCTTCAGTGGCGTCAGGTGGCCCGTCCGCGGCGTCGCGAACGGGTCGTTCTTCGCCGCCGGCGGCGGCTCCGGCTTCTTCGCCTCCGGGGCCGGCTCCGGCTCCAGTTCGGAGTCTTCGTCCTCCTCGTGCAGCGCGTCGCCGCGGAGGTCGTCCGGGGCGACGTGTGCCAGGTCGTGCCGGCCGAGGTAGGTGATCGCCAACTCGCGGAAGATGTAGTCGATGATCGAAGTCGACATCTTGATGTGCGGGTTGCCCTGCACGACGCCGTTCGGCTCGAAGCGCGTGAACGTGAAGGCGTCCACGAACTCGTCGAGCGGTACGCCGTGCTGCAAGCCCAGGCTCACCGCGATGGCGAAGCAGTTGGTCATGCTGCGGAAGGCGGCCCCCTCCTTGTGCATGTCGAGGAAGATTTCACCGAGCGTACCGTCGTCGTACTCGCCGGTGCGCAGGTACATCTTGTGGTTGCCGATGCGGGCCTTTTGCGTGTAGCCGGCGCGGCGGTCGGGCAAGCGCCGACGGTTGGCGATGTAGCGGTAGACGATCTTCTCCGCGACCCGAACCGGCGACGCCTTCGTTTCGTCCACCACCGCCGCGACGATCTCGCCTTCGAGGTCCGGGGCGTCCGCGACCGTATTGAGCGGCTGACTGAGCTTCGAGCCATCGCGGTACAGCGCATTGGCCTTGAGCATCAGCTGCCAGCTAAGGAGATAAGCGTTCTTGACGTCCTCGACGGTCGCGTTGTGCGGCATGTTGATCGTCTTGGAAATCGCTCCCGAGACGAAAGGTTGCGCAGCCGCCATCATGCGAATGTGAGACTCCGCCGACAGAAAGCGCTTGCCGGTCTTCCCGCACTTGTTGGCGCAGTCAAAGACGGGCAGGTGTTCCGGCCGAAGGTGGGGCGCCCCCTCAACCGTCATCGTGCCGCAGACATAGGCATTCGCCTCGTTGATCTGCTCCTTCGTGAAACCGAGGGCGGTCAGCAGGTCGAAACCGGTCGCCTCGATGGATTCGCGCTTCAGCCCGAGTTTCTCGACGAGAATGTCGTCGCCGACCGTCCAGCGGTTGAAGGCAAAAGGCAGCTCAAAGACGCCCGGCAACATTGTCTCAATGCGCTGCAGCACGTCTTCGGGGAAACCCTTGGCCCGCAGGCTGAGGAGGTTGACGTGCGGACAACCCGCCAGCGTCCCCGCGCCGCGGCAGTAGCGCACGATCTCTTCGATCTGCCTCTTCGAATAGCCGAGCCGTTCCAGCGCCGGCGGGGTGGAGGCGTTGATGATCTTGAAATAGCCGCCGCCCGCCAGTTTCTTGAACTTCACGAGCGCGAAGTCCGGCTCGACGCCGGTCGTGTCGCAATCCATTACCAGGCCAATGGTGTTGTGGCTGACGAAGCCGTTGGCCAGATAGGTGACATTTTCGGGCACGGACAGGTCGTAAGTCAATTGCTCGCCGCCGTCGTCGTTGGCGGTCACCTTGTCATAGAAGAAGCCCAGGGCGCGGCCGATGTCGGCGTCTCCCGTTTCGGTGAAGACCTCCTTGAGGCTGCGACGCGTAACCGCTCCGTTGCGTCGAACGGACAGCTGCAACGCCGCGGTGGTCACTCCGGAGCTTATGGCCTTTTCCAGCACCGACTCGGTCAGGTAGACGTAGTCGCGACGCGCGGCCTGGCGATGACCGGAGAAAGCGTACACGGCCGACCGCTTGCGGCTACTGACGAAGCCGATGGTTTCCAGGAACGCCTCGTTGTAGGACTCGTTCTTCAGCCGGACGACATACAGGTTCGATTGACCCCAGCCAGAAATATCCACCTTGGTCGTCGTGGGGAAGCCGAGGGCGAGCAGCAGCGTCTTGACCTGTTGGGAGAACTCGGCGTGGGCCGACGCCCACGACGGCGCACCCTGAGTGACGGTGCCGTCCGCCTCAAACAAGCCACGCAGAAAAGCCCCGTAGCACAGGCGGTCGTTCGTGTACAAGATCGCGTTTGGAATGCGCGGCAGATAACCTTTGCCCGTGTGTTCCGGCGCCGGGGACAGCTTCGTGAAGCCGCACGCCTCCCACCACAGCGTTAACGCGACAGAGTGAACGGACACCTCCGTATAGCCCTGTTTCGGTTCGATATGCACATCCAGATGAAACAGTTGCCGAACCAGGTCGCGAAGCCGTTCGAGAACGTCGGTGTCTTCCTTGCCGACACAGAAGCGCAACCCCTTACTGTGTAGGGAGCCGTCGCCCATGAAATAGCCGACCAGCTCCGCCAGTTGCGGCGAGACACTGCGCGGTACGACGGTCCGGTAGTCGCCGGCCCAGTAGATCTCCGCGAGCGGCGGCAGACGGACCGGGCGCGGTTCGCCAAGCAGCGAGTTCATCGCCAACGGCACGACGTCGCCTTCGGCCACTTCGGAGAAGCGCTTCCACTCCCATTCGCCGGTTTCGGAGTTGATGACGCGGATGCGGTGTTGCAGAGTGCCCTGGATTTCGTAACCGCTCGCGGTGCGAATCCTGCGCGTCGGGGCCACCCCGTTCACATAGAAGCGCGTGGCCTCCTTTGGCCCCTCCTCGGTCATCACCTGGAACGAAGTCTGCTGCCACGGTTCGCCTTCAACGTCGCCGAGCGAATGAAGCGGAACTAAACCGCGATCCGTCGTCACCAGCGATCCGCCGACGAGGCAACCAGTCGGAGCAATACACGTGACCTGAGCGTTGCGGAAGCCGTGCGCTTCGCCCATCTTCACCATGAGGTCGCTCTCCCGCCGGGCCGCATTCAGCAGCGTGTCCGGCGTGTAGCGCGAATCAATGCCGACGGGCGTGATCGTCAGCCCCTCGTACTCCTCCTTCGGCGCGTTGTAGACGGCCCGGCGGTGGTTGCGGATGACGCGGAGCATGGCGTCGCGGTTTTGTTGGTAGCGCGGGAACGGTCCGACCTCGGCGGCGACTTCGGATGATAGGACATAGGACGCCGCGTGCATGAGGGCGGAGATGGCGGCGCACTGGTTTCGCCCCTCCGCCGAGT
>JBBQPD010000533.1:0-4978 GCA_038331535.1 Gemmatales bacterium
AGTCCAGCCCCAGACTGTCGCGCAAGCTGAGGCTGTCGTCCAGACCTTCGGGAAACGCGGCTTTCTCTTCCGTGAGGTAATCGATCAAGACCTGCCGAAGTGCCGTGCGATCCATCGCTTTCACCTTTCTCTTTGAAGGAAATCACGGTCGTTCGCTCCCTCGTCGAGCGAACGAAATCTTCTTGAGCGCGCGAAGAGTATAGGCAATCGTTCGGGTAGAACCAAGACCAATGCCTTCCGTCCCGGTGCTGTCACGCACTGGCCTTCACGTCCCGCGTCTCGTCCCACGGCAACCCCGCCGGCCTGGGGCCGCCCTGCGCCCAGCGCTCGGCGGCCTCGGTGGCGAGCGCGAGTCGCTCCTCAACCAGCCGGGTGTATTTTTCCAAGCCATCGCGGCGCAGGCGCGGCGGCACCTGGATGGCCGGGGCAAAGACGCACGCGGCAGTACTCCACGGCCTGGGGACGGCAAAGCGATCCCAGCTCCGCGCCCGCCATGCGGAGGAGTAACCGACGCCGACGACGACAACGGGCAAGCCGGTGAGCGACGCCAAGTAAACGAGACCGGGTTGGATGCGCCGCCGCGGGCCGCGCGGGCCGTCCGGGGTCACGGCCAGGTGCGACACACGGCTGACGCGATTCAATTCGAGAAGCGCCCCGATTCCGCCGCGCGTCGTCGAGCCGCGCACGACCCGAAAATTGAGAAACCGGCACACCTGGGCCATCAGCTCCGCGTCGGCGTGTTGACCAATCAGGACGTGAACCCGGGCGCGAAACGTGGTCGGAAACAGGATGGATTCGTGCCAGAACGCATACAGATAGCGCTGCTGGCGATGGTCCGCCGGATGGCGCACGCCGTCGGCAAAGAAAATGCGATAGCGCAGGGTGTTCATCCACAGCCGGACCACCCAGGCTGCCAGCAGCGCCACGGGGCGAATCAGCCAGGGCGCACGCAGTTTCATGACGACGGCCTCATGCCGCAAGAATTCCTTCGGAGAGAGATAGCACGGAATTACCAGAACACCCCGAAAATCGCCAGACGAACCTCATCCCGCGAAAAGGGGCACGCGGAAGTCGCCTTGCGGTCCACGGAGCGCACGGTTATTTCTCCATGTCGGTCTCTAAAATTGGGATCTACGAGCCGCGACCGTCAGGGAGCGTTTCTCGCGCCGGCGCTCCCTGACGGTCGCGGCTCGTTCAAAACAACACGTTCCGGCCGGCATTAGCGATCAGGCAGGAGGCTCTCGATGGCGAAGCGGCGCAGGCCCGTGGCCGATTATGCGATCTACCTCGCGGTGCGCTTCGTGGTCTGCCTCGTCCAGGCCCTGTCCTGGCGCTGGGCCAGGAAGCTGGCCAGCGCCCTGGCCTGGGTCGGCTATCGCCTCGACCGCCGGCACCGACTCGTCGCGCTGGAAAACCTCGCCCATGCCTTCCCCGACCTCGATGCCACGAAACGCGACGCCCTGGTGCGCGGCGTCTACCAGCACTTCGCGGCAGTCGCGGTCGAGACGATCCTCCTGCCCCGCGTGCTGTACGCCAGTAATCTCAGCTCCTTCGTCCGCTACGACGATCCTGCCGACCTCGAGCGGGCGGAGGGCTGGATCAACAGTGGCCGGCCGCTGATGGTCCTCACCGGCCACTTCGGCAACTGGGAGATTCTCGGCTACGCCATCGGCCTGACCGGCAGCCGCGGCGGCGTCGTGGCCCGCCGTCTGGACAACCCCCATCTGGATCGCTTCCTGACGAACTTTCGCCGCAAAACCGGGCTGACGATGCTCGACAAGAACGAGGACTACGCCCGTATTCTCGGCGCTCTCGCGGGCGGCGGCTTTCTGGGCATGGTCGGCGACCAGGACGCCGGCTCGCGCGGACTGTTCGTCAATTTCTTCGGCCGGCCCGCCTCGACCTTCAAGTCGATCGCGCTGCTGTCCCTGGAATACCAGGCGCCGATCCTCGTTCTCGGCTCCGTGCGCCAGGGTTGGCCGATGCAGTATCGCCTGTATCTCGAAGACGTGATCTTGCCTGAGGAGTACGCCGAGCGGTCCGACGCCACCAAGGCCATCACGCAGCGCTACACCGACGCGCTGGAGCGCCTGATACGCCGCAATCCGGAGCAATACTTCTGGGTCCACCGCCGCTGGAAGCACCAGCCGCAGGCGCGAAAAGGGAATAAGGCGGCGTGAGCGGCAGAGATGTTTAGTTTCCTAGCGCTGAACTTCTCCGCAAGATGCGGAGAAGTTCAGCCGCGTTCTGTCTGAGAGCTAATAGCTGATAGCTATCAGCTCTCAGCCAGACGGGTTTTGTGAGCTTGCTAATCCGTTACGGCGTGGCCGGGTTAGGCGAGC
This sequence comes from Gemmatales bacterium, assembly GCA_038331535.1. Classification (GTDB taxonomy): domain Bacteria; phylum Planctomycetota; class Planctomycetia; order Gemmatales; family Gemmataceae; genus JBBQPD01. The sequence continues at coordinate 2,343 of JBBQPD010000533.1, forward strand.
CGCGACCGAAACCCGATCGGGTCGCTACGGCGGCCCGATGATGGAGGCCGCTGCCACCGATCTTTCTTCGACGGATCGGCATAGGCCAACCACTCCGCCTCAATCATCGCTCGCCACTCCCCATCATCTCCTCAACCACCGCCGCAATCCCCGCGATCTCCGCCATCGCCCCAACGCCGACGTCATCGCACGCCAGCCGCTTGCTGATCGGCGCCACCACGCGCAGCCGCGTACAATGACCGTTGATCCACTCCGGCAGTTCGTCGAGCGTCAGCCCGGGCGGCAGTTCTGCTCCGGCGTCGGCGGCGAGCAGGCGCAGGTGGCGAAGCGTCGCGGGATGCTGCCACATCAGCGTGTTCATCGCCGGGGCCAGCACCGCCGGCCGCGTCATGTCCCACGCTCGCCAGACGCAGGTCAGGCAGTTGTCGCTCAGGCCATGCGCCAGCTTCGCCAGCGTGTTCGCGTCCAGCGGGGCGATCAGCAGCAGGTCAGCCCAGCGGCGCAGCTCGATGTGCAGCACCTTGTCGGTGCGCTGATAGTGCCGACCGTCGTCGCGGCCGGGCCACTCGTCTTCGTCGAGGACCACGCCGTCCGGATTGCGAACCGTTCGCGTCGGGTCGAGCGCGGCCGGGTCGAAGAAGTAGAGCGCCGCCTCGGTGGCGACAACCTTGACGGCGTGGCCCAGACGTTGCAGCTCGGCGAAGAGGTCCGGCGTCTTGATCGCGGCGACAGAGCCGGTGACGCCGAGGAGGATGTTGGACATTATGACCCTCGCCGCTCGATTTCTTCCATTAACCGCGGCGCCAGCTTGGCCCGGCTGACGCGCTCATACGTTCCCTGCACGGGGCCAAGAAAGGCGTAGGTGCTCGCGCCTTCCAGCGTATTCGCCACCATCAGGTCGGCGCCGGAATGCGTCCGGGAGCGCTCCGCAATCTCCAGCAAGCGCTCATCGCCGATGCCGACCTCCAGCTTGAACTTCACCAGCAGACCGCGAAATCCCCATGCGCCGCGGACGAGATCGACCAGCTTCGGCGCCCGCGTCAGACGCAGCCACAGCTCCGGCTCATCGCTCTTGATCTTGCCCGCGGAACGGTCCACGAGCGCCGGCCGCTCGTCTGCCGCCTGCCATGTTCCGCCAGCCGTGAAGCGCGTTCCCGCGGCCGGAGCGTAGACGCCCGCCGAGACGTAATCGCTGACAGCGGCGCAGTGAACGATGGCGTCGAAATCTCCCGTCCATACTGCTTCGCCCATTCGTTGTCGCAAATCCTCAAACGTGCGATAAATGTCAAGAGTCCAGCGTTCGTTGGGCGGTGTGGTGACGGCCTCGGGATGGGAAGTCAGCAGCGTGACGAGATGGCCGCGCTCGTGCGCGTGCAGCGCGATCGACGCACCGGTGCGGCCGGTGAAGATGTTGGTGAGGCAGCGGACGCGGTCGATGGGCGTTTGCGTGTTGCCGGCGGTGACGAGCAGCTTCATCGCGACACCGGGAATGACGAATGTTTGTCTATCGTCATTCTACGGCTGACTCACGGTCACGACGCGCGACAGGTCGATACGGTCGAGGTGGCGGATCAGTTCTTCCTCCGGCGTCGGCAGCACCTTGGCGAGGGCGGGGCCGAGCAGCGGGGCACTCGGAGTGACGCACAGCTGGTGCAGGTAGTCGAGCAGCACCTTTTTCGCTTCGGGCCGGCCGCGCAGCATCAGGTGGACCCACGCCCAGGCCTCGTGATACTCCGGCGGGTTCATCTGGCTCACTTCCTTGAGCGATTCCAGACGCGCCAGGTCCGGCTTGAACGGCAACCTTGCCGAACGCAGCTTCTTGACGTGCTCGGCGTTCAACCCCTGGCGATCCGGCGGTAGCTCGAAGTATTCCGCCAATCCCTCGTCGAGCCACAGCGGCACATCCTTGAGGACGCTGTGCAGCAGGGCGTGCGTCAATTCGTGGCGTAGATCCTGCTGGATGCTGTTGCCCCAGAAGGTGTACACGAGCAGGTCGTCGGCGCCGACGCCGTGCTGCATGCCGATGAAGAACGCCCGGCGTTTGGGCAATCCGGGGTGGCGGGCGTCCATGAACGTCTGGTAGTGCTCACGGTCCTCGAACAGGTAGACCTGCACGGCGCCGGTGCCCGGCGGCAGTTGCAGCTCCTTGTAAACCTGGTCGCGCAGGCCGGCAAGCTCGCGGAAGACGGCGTGTTTCTGATCCAGTTCGAAGTCGGAGAAGAAGAGGTAAGGCGGCTGCCGAAAGGTGTATTTCCAGGGTGCGCCTGGCGGCGGTGTCGGAGACGGCGTCTCCGTCTTACTCTCGCTCCGGTCGCCGAACAGGTTGAACGAGTGACAACCGGCCGACAGTCCCAGGGCGGTCGCCGAGAGCACGGCCAGGCAACGGCGACGGGTCGTGCTGTTCTCGTGCGTCGCGGTCATCCGTGCCATGCCTCATTCGGAATCCATTCCCGTCGCCCCCACGACCGGAGCATAGTCACAGTCCCGGACGTGGGCAAGGCGAATCGAAGGCAGGCAACGCAGAGTCCGCAGATTTCCGCAACGAGCCGCGACCGTCAGGGAGCGCGGGGGGCAGCGCACCCATACGGTCGCGGCGCGTTTACTCAAACATTATCGTCTCCCCCATCAAGTATACC
>JBBQPD010000534.1:0-4969 GCA_038331535.1 Gemmatales bacterium
CTCTACGTTCTATCGGCAGCGCGGTGAACCAACGTGAGATAAATCCGCTCATTCCGGTTTGTCGCGCGACACGTCGATCCAGGTGAACGCCAGGCCGGCCACTGGGACCAGGGCGGCAGCGCCCATCGTGAGCACGATCCCCGCGCCGGCGATCGCAGGCAGCAGATGGTCGCCGCCCAGAACGAAGATGCCGCGCCCCAGCAGGAACGCCCCGAAGCAGACCGGCAACAGCAGCATCATCTTCGCCAGCATCAGCAGGAAGTTACGGCCCATCGCCTGGAAATCGCCCGACGTGCCGGCCATCTGCCGCGATGGCGACAGCACGAACAGCACATTCTCCAGTCCAATCAGCATGAAATTGAAAGGCGGCAAGACAACCGCGCCGGCCAGCAGCCACTTCAACTCCTCCCCGAGAGCATCGTTCGGGGTCTGAACGTAAACGGTCTGGACCACGGCCAGCCCCGCGAGCATCAGCCACTGGAACGCACTGAGGATCAGCGCCGACGCCAGCAGCTGGCCGAGGGCGATGCGCCACGGCGCCAGCGGCAGCATCTTCAGCATTTCCAGCCGATCGACGTCGCCGCGGAAATCGAACGGCAGCACCGACGACAGGAATATCGACAGCATCACGATGACGATGCCCATGACGAAGGGCGGTCCGCCCCCGCCGACGTTACTCAACATCACAAAGGTCATCAGCGCCTGCATCAGCACCAGGCCGAGAAGTCGCCCCGGCGAGCGCAGCGCCGTCGTCAGCTGCCGCCACACCAGCGGCCCGGCGCCGCCCAGCCACGGCGGCATCGGCAACCCCCGCTTAGGCTTCGGCGGCGGCGCTGGCCCGTCGCTGCCCGTGGCGATCGTCGGTCCGCCGCGCAGCCGCTGAATCTGGGCGTAGACGCGCGAGCTGTACGCCGACGCGGCTTCCAGGTAATCCGCGTCCAGGCCGAACACCACGCCGAGCAGGGCGAAATTGACGAGCAGGCCCAGCATCCCGAAGCGCAGCAGGTCGAGCCAGTGCTCCGCCAGGAAGGCGTTGAAGAACCAGCGCAGCGGCGCGGACAGTAAGTGCCAGGTGTCCGAGTGCAGCATCGACTCGACGCCCTGTTGCCGTCCGGACCGGAACACCAACACAGCGGCGAGCAGCACGCCGAACAGCACCAGCTGTCGCGCGCGCGAGTACAGGCGTTTACCGACGGAGCCTGCCGTCAGGTTGAGGGCCATGCCGAAGAGTTGCATGAACGTGGTCATCAGCAGCACGCCGACGAATGCCGCCAGGGACCACGACGCATGAACCTGGGTGTAGGCCATCAGGAACAACGTCGTCGGCAGGGTGAAGAGCAGGGTGAGCGTAACTTTGTAGCCGAGCAGTTGCCGGCGCGTGAACGGCCCGGTGAAGAGAAACGTCACCTCGGCCGGGGAGAAGTAGACGGTCCGTTCGCCGCCGGACAGCAGCACGTTCATGAGGCAGTAAAAGAGAAGGTAAGCCGGCCCGTAAGTCAGGAGCTTGTCCGCCGACATGCCGTCGCGCTGCGACACGATCGCCATGAACCAGAGGACGAAGAAGACCAGTCCGACGCCGACGAGCAGGACGCCCTTGACCGTCCGCAGACTACGGCCGACGGCGCGCGCCCGGCCGCGCAACTGGAGTCCGATCAGCAGCCACAGGGCGCGGTGCATAGCAATCAGTCCCTCGTAAAGCGCGGTGTCATTTCGTCCTCGTTCGTAGTTTAGCGCCACGAGCGAGAAAGGCAAAAATCCACACGCGCGGCGCTTGGGGGCGAGGGGCGCCCGGCGAAGTAGAATAAGGGCATGGACACCCTCGAAGCGCGATTGAAGACCGAGGCACGCCGCCTGGGATTCGAGCCGGTCGGCATCGCCCCTGCGTCGCCGGCCGACGACTTCGACCGCTTGAGCGACTGGCTCGCCTCCGGCTTCGCGGGGGAGATGGACTACCTGAATCGCCATGCCGCCGCGCGCCGCCACCCGTCCGCCGTGCTGCCGGAAGTGCGGAGTGTCGTCATGGTCGGTCTGAATTATCAGACCGAGTCTGTTCCGGCAGGAGAGGGCGAGACCCCTGCCGCGCGCGGACGGGTCGCCCGCTACGCCCGCGGCCCGGACTATCATGATGTCTTGCGCGACCGGCTGAAGCAACTGCTGGCGTGGTTGCGGCGCGAGCGGCCGGAGTGTCGCGGGCGCGGCGTCGTGGACACGGCGCCGCTGCTGGAACGCGATTTCGCGCGCCGGGCCGGCCTCGGCTGGCTCGGCAAGAACACCATGCTGATTAACAAGCGCCTGGGCAGTTATCTGTTCTTGGGCGCTCTGCTCGTCGATGTGGAGCTGCGGCCGGACGAGCCGTTCGCTGCCCGCCACTGCGGCACCTGCACGGCGTGTCTCGACGCCTGTCCAACGCGGGCCTTCGTCGGACCCGGACTGCTGGACGCCCGCCGCTGCATCAGCTACCTCACCATTGAGCTGCGGACCGAGGTGCCGGAGGACTTGCGGACCGGCCTCGGCGACTGGGTCTTCGGCTGCGACGTCTGCCAGGAAGTCTGTCCCTGGAACCGAAAGGCTCCGCCGGCGACAGCGTTTCCGGTGCGCGCGGATCTCGAAAGTCTCGACCTCCTCGAGCTGCTCGGCCTGTCGGAAGAGGAGTTTCGCGTGCGCTTTCATGGGACGGCACTGACACGGCCGAAGCGGGCGGGACTGCTGCGCAACGCGGCCCTAGTGCTGGGGAATCACGGCGGCGCCGCGGCGCTGCCGGCGTTGCGGCGGGCGCTCGACGACCCCGAGCCGCTGGTGCGCGAAGCGGCCCGCTGGGCGGTCGCGCAGATCGAGGCGCGCCAACAAGCTGCCCGCGGCGTCCTGGAGTGCAGATGAATAGAGTTCCCTGCCAAGCGCCGCCCTCGTTCCCAGGCTCGGAGCTTGGGAACGAGGGCTAGTCATTCTACTTTCTGCATTCAGACATCTGCATTTCCCATCGTTTCTGTCAGCCGGAAGAACAACTCCTCCAGCGTCTCCTGGCGGCCACCGATCGCGACCAGCTCGTTGCGCAGGTCGGCGAGGCGGCCGTGGCGCAGCAGACGGCCACGGCGCAGGATCAGCACCGTCGTACACAGATCCTCGAACAGCGATAGCAGGTGCGAGCTGACGATAACGGCGGCTCCCTCAGCGGCGTGTTCGCGGATCAGGTCTTTCATGGTGCGAATGCCGCGCGGGTCGAGGCCGGTCAACGGCTCGTCGAGCAGCAGGGCGGGCGGCCGGTGCAGGAAACCGCAGCCGATGGCCAGCTTCTGGCGCATGCCGCGCGACAGCTCCGACGCCAGGGCGTGCCGCTTGCCGGCCAGCTCGAGGCGGTCCAGCAGGATCTCGGCGCGCGGCTGCCAGTCCTCGACGCGATAGACGGCGGCGGCGAAGCGGAAGTGTTCCCACACAGTCAGCTTGTCGAACAGCTGCGGGTCGTCGGGGACGTAGGCGAGACACGACTTGGCGGCGACGGGATCGTCCACGACGTCGTGGCCGGCGATGAAGAGTTGGCCGAGCGTCGGCGTCAGGATGCCGGCGAGCGCCCGCAGGGTCGTCGTCTTGCCAGCCCCGTTGGGACCGACGAGGCCGAGGATTTCGCCGGGGCCGACGGCGAAGGTGACGCCGCCGACCGCCACCGTTTTGTCGTAGTTCTTGTGGAAGTCGTCAACGACGATGGACACGCGCTCGCCCTCGTTCCGGGAGTGGGGGGCCGCCCTGCCGGGAACATTGTAACGAGGGACGCGCGGATTGTTTAGCGGTGAGTGGCGAGACTCTCGCGTAAGCGGGGGGAGGCAGTCGTCGTGGCTCACTCCCCCCGCTTACGCGGGAGGCTCGCTTGCCGTCGCTTCAAACGCCCGTTTCAGGTGCTGCACCAGGTTCTTCATCTGGAACCCCTGCTCCGGGCAGACAGCCGCCGTCAGGCCGTGTTCCTTCAATCCTTCGACGACGATGGGGCCGACGGCGGCGATGCGCGTGCGGCTTAGCCCCTCGCGCAATGTCGCTCCCAGGCCGTGTTTCTCCGCCACCTCGAAGAGCCGATCGATCTGCGGCGAGCTGGTGAAGATGATCGCCGCCGCCTCGCCCGCCGCCAGGCGATTCACCAAGTCGAGGACGCGCTCGTCGTCCGCCGCCGGGGCATAAACGTAGGACAGCACCGGCCGCACCGTGGCGCCGGCTTTGGTCAGGAAGCCTTCCAACGCCGGGTTCGGCTCGCCGAAGAGCGTCAGGCCGACGGTGCGGCCGGCGAGGCTCTCCGATTCGAGCGCGGCGATGACGCCGTCCGTCGTCGGCTTCGGGGCTACGCGCGTCGCGGTCAGGCCCAGCTCCTTGAGCGCCTGCCCCGGCTTTGGGCCGCGCGTCAGCGTCTTCGTCCGGCCGAGCGCCGCCACGTAGTCGTCGCGCAGCCCCGCCCGCTCCGCGAAGCCGAGCATGCGCCGCACCGCTTCGCCGGTCATCAGCACGACCAGGTCGAACAGCCCAGCGATCAGGTCGCGCATCCAGGCGACGACCGGCTCGGAGTCGGGGGCGTCGAGGATGCTGAGCATCGGACAGCGCAGCGGCACGGCGCCCTCGGCCTGGAGCAGCCGCACCAGGTCTTCCAGCTGCCGGCTCTCCGCCAGCGCCACCACCTTGCCTTCGAGCGGTCGTGTCATGACAGATCCTCCGGCGTTCTGTAGTCGCAAGCTTTAGCTTGCGACGGGCTGCCGCAGGCTAAAGCCTGCGGCTACACCGTTTGGCCCCCTGACTCTGAGGGTGTCTGCTCGGTTGGAAGGGAGAGGCTCCCGCCGAGCCGGGGGGCACACGCCCGTCAAAACTGCAACTTCAGCCGCCCCAGGCGCTCGATCGTCTCGGCCATGAGGGCGTCTTCCGCCGACTCGTCATTCGCGATGTAGGTCACCGAGAAGCGTAGGAACGCCCCGGCGTCGTCCCACGGCACGCAGCACAC
>JBBQPD010000535.1:0-4950 GCA_038331535.1 Gemmatales bacterium
ATCAACGAGCCGCGACCGTCAGGGCGCGTTTTCCACGCTCCCTGACGGTCGCGGCTCGTTCTTCGTTACTCCAACCAACTATACGGATAATTCGCGTCGTCCATCTCCAGCGCCTGGCGCGTCAGCAGCAGCGGGCGCATGGTATCGACCATGACGGCCAGCTCGTCGGTGCGCGTCGCCTGGCGGCTGGCGACGATGGTGCCGGGGTGCGGGCCGTGCGGAATGCCGTGCGGATGCAGCGTGAACGACGATTCTTCGACGCCGCGCCGGCTGCCGAACTTGCCGCGGACGTAGTACAGCACCTCGTCGGCTTGCACATTGGAATGGGCGTAGGGCACCTTGATCGCGTCGGGGTGCGTGTCCAGCATTCGCGGAGCGAACGTGCAGACGACGAAGCCGGTCGCCTCGAACGTCTGATGGATCGGCGGCGGCTGATGAACGGTGCCAGTGATCGGCTCGAAATCGTCGGCGTTGAACGTAAACGGATAGACGAAGCCGTCCCAGCCGGCCACGTCGAACGGATGCTGTGCGAGCGTGTACCGCGTCCAGCGCGGCCCGTCCTTGATGACGACGGTCGTATCCTCTTCGCGGTCGTGGACGCACAATTCCGTCGGTCCGTGTAGGTCGCGTTCGCTGAACGGAGCGCCGAGCCGCATCTGGCCGTCGGGGTTGAGATAGCGCGGCGGCACGACGATATTATTCGCCGACTCGATGATGAGCAAATCAGCGGAAGCGTCGGCGTCGAAGTCGAGGCGATACGTCGTGCAGTGCGGAATGACGACGTAGTCGTAGGGCTTGAAGGGCAGCACGCCGAACTGGCTCGTGAGCGTTCCGCGACCCTTGTGAACGAACAGCACCTCATCCGCGCAGGCGTTGCGATACAGTTCCGCTTGCGGCTTCGCGGGACGGCAGCGTCCAATCGTCACGTCGGCGTTCATCAGCAACGGCACGCGCCCCGTAATCGGATCGCCGGCGCGCGGCATGGCGGCCGACTTGAGATGATGGTGTCGCAACACCGGCTGTTCGATGATCTCGACCGGATGCGTACCGGCGGCCTCGATCTTCTTGACGCGCGTCGGCGGCCGCAGGTGATAGACGATGGAGTAGGCGCGGCCGAAGCCGGCGGTGGTGACGACTTCTTCGTAGTGGATGCCCTCGCCGCGATAGCCGGGTTCGGTACGCAGCGCGGTGTGGCGTTTGGGTGGGATGGTGCCGAGTTGTCGGTAGACGGGCATGATGATTTTCTCCCGGAAGTTCAGCACCGGGCGGTGCAGGCGGCGTGACCCAGAACGGCGGGACCGCTCTGCAACTGCGTGGTCCGCGGCTGCCAGCCCTGATCGAGCCTCCACTGCAAGAGTTGATCGGGCGAGGGCTTCGTCGGCCAGACGGCGACCGCCGTCAGTTGGCCCACTCAGGTGACACCAAAGACCAGCCAGCGCCCGCCCGGCTCAAGTTGGATGAGAAAGTCGTACTCGAACTCATCCATCCCGACCATATCGATGGCGGCACTGCAAAAGTTGCGTGGCTTCATCCAATCCAGAACGCTGGTCACGCTCTGGAACTCGGCAAGTTCTCCTGCCAGTTCTCGATCTGTTGACTGAATCTTCGCGACATAATCGGGATAGTCGGGCAAGTTCATAATCGCAACTCCCAGCGTGATCGTCACCCAGCCGCCGGCAGAGATCCGTCCAGCAGGGCCACCTCTTCAACCGTATACTCTTGCGCCCGGCGCCGCGCCTCCTCGAATCGACCGAGTTTTAGCAGCGTACGCAGTTGCAGGACTTGCGCTCTGGCGTTGTCCGGCTTCAACTTGCCGGCGTAATCAAAGAACAGCATCGCCACGTCATCGTGGCCAAGCCCCTGCCAGGCCTGACCGCGCAGCAAAGCGATCTGGTCTCGAGTCAGAAACGTCGGCCCGCACCGCAACACGGCGAGCAATTCATCCCAGTGTTGAGCGGAAAGAGCTTCGAGGACACGCTGGCGGAGATCGACCGCCTCGTTTATTCCCACGTCCAGGGGTTGCAGCCGATCTTCGTCCAGCAGCATGAAGAGGTCCGCCGCAAGTCCATCGAGTCGTTCGGCCTCGCTCTCGTTGAGATCGGCCCAGGCGCCCTCCATGCGGTGCTGTTCCTCGGGGCTTTTCGGCAGCGTGCTCTCTCCGCGGACGAGAAGCTGGTGCCCTTCCAGAATGAAACGCTCCGATTCGACGTAGGAAGGATTGTCGAGATACATCCCGGTCGTCATATTTTTATCCCCCTCTTTCGATCGACTGCCAACGATCACGGGTGTCCGCCAAGAATTGCTGGAACTGCAACAAAGGAACAACCTGCGCGGGACCAACGGTTCCATGGCGGCGTGAGTCAGGACGCACAATCAGGTTTGGCAGGTCAGCAGCGAGTGTTCCTTCCAGGAACGGCCCCTCCCCTATCTCCCAAACGGCCAGGCGATCATCTCCCATTGCGCTTTTTCGCAGATGCGCGAGGCGGCGCGGCACAAGGCGCGGCGGCAACTGTTGCAGTCCCGGCGCGACGGATAGTCCTCTCCCGACTTCTGGATTCACGTTTCCATTCTCATCGGGATGCACATCAAGACCGGGAATGATGCCAAGACAACACTTGGTGTCGCCGATCAAGGGCGCCCCATCGTCGTTATACATCGAGCGAAACACCTTGGGCACGGCGGTTTCCTTTCCGAAGGCTGTGTCGAATTATAGCGTCCCCCGCCGCGCTTGCTCCCGCTCAATCGCCTCAAACAGCGCCTTGAAGTTCCCCTTGCCGAAGCTGCGCGAGCCATGCCGCTCGATGATCTCGAAGAACAGCGTCGGCCGATCCTCCACCGGCTTCGTGAAGATTTGCAGCATGTAGCCCTCGTCGTCGCGGTCCACGAGGATGCCCAGCTCGGCCAACTCCTTCATGTCCTCCGCGATCTCGCCGACGCGCTCCGGCAGCATGTCGTAGTACGCCTTCGGCACGCGCAGAAACGAAACGTCGTTGTGCCGCAGCGCTCGCACGGTCTCGACGATGTTGTCGGTCGCCAGCGCGATGTGTTGCACGCCAGGGCCGCTGTAGAAGTTGAGATATTCCTCAATCTGCGAGCGCCGCTTGGCCTGGGCCGGCTCGTTAATCGGGAACTTGATGCGGCCGCCGCCGCCCTGAACCACCTTCGACATCAACGCCGAATACTCCGTGCTGATGTCCTTGTCGTCGAAGCTCACCAGTTGCGCGAAGCCCATCACCTCTTCGTAGAAGCGCACCCACTCGTCCATCTTGCCTTCCTCGACGTTGCCGACGATATGGTCGATCGCCTTGAGATTGGCCGATTGGAAGGTGTGCGGGCTGTAGCGCTCGGGGTCGAGCGTCTTGTAGCCAGGGGCGAAGACGCCGCGGTAGCGGTCGCGGTTGACGAAGCTGTGCGTCGTGTCGCCGTAGATGCGGATCGTGGCGTATTCGTAGACGCCGTGTTCGTCTTCCAACTTGCGCGGGCCGACGACGCCAACGGCGCCGCGGCGCACCGCCGTGTTGTAGGCGACCGGCACATCGTCTACTTCCAGGGCGATATCCTGCACGCCGTCGCCGTGAATGATGAGCCGCGACGCTTCGGGATGACTCGGCCCCAGCGGCGAGGTGAGGACGAAGGTAATATCGCCCTGCTTGAGGACGTAACCAGCCTCGTGGCGCGTGCGCGTTTCCAGGCCGGCGTAGGCGACCACGTTGAAGCCGAAGGCGTTGCGGTAGAAATACGCCGACTGCCGGGCGTTGCCGACGAAAAAGCGAACGTGATCGATGCGGCGCAGGGGGAGAACGTCCGTGGACATGAGTTATCTCCGACGTTTAGCCGCGAGCGCGGGGTAGCCCAGCGCGCGCGGCTAAACGGTTAAACCGAACCGACCCACCAAGCCTTCTAGCTCGCGGCGCAGGAACGGCAGCGACGGGGCTATGAACAGATGGTCCTGCATGCGCGACGGATCGTAGTCGGTGTTAATCACTACGTCGGTCACGAACGGTCGGCGCGTCACTTCGGGCGAGAACAGCGAATACGGAATCTCCCCCGTCGAAGAGAGAATGCCGGCCCCGAAGACTTTGGTCTCACCCGCTTCCTCGATCAACCCGAACTCGATGCTGAACCAGCTGAAGCGCTTGAGGGCCAGCACCTCGTCGCCGTGCGTCGTGGCCGCCACGGCCTTGCCGATGAGGACGAGCAGTTCCGCGTAGTCCTGGTTCATCAGCGGCGGGACGTGGCCGAGGCAGTCGTGAACCATGTCCGGCTCGGGCGTGAATTCCGGATGCGAGCCGTGGCGGATAAACTGCGTCACCGGAAAGCCGCGCTCGGCGATGTACTGGTAGAAGGTGCGGTACGGCAGAGCGCCCTCGGCGGGGATCAGGTGCATGTTCGTTTCCCGTCTGAGTTGCTCGCTCAGATGCCGGAGCTGCGGGATTTCGTCGCGCGTGATGGCCAGGGCGCGTTTGCCGGCGAGGTAAACCTGGCTGGCGTGCAGGACGTGCAGTTCGTCCAGCTTCGGGCTGACCTCGCGCCAGATGCGCGTCTCTTCCGGAGTGTAGTCGATGAGCGGCGGCCCGAGGCGTTCCAGGCGGTGGCTGCGGCAGAGGGCGAATAGCTCTTTCCGGCGGCGAAGGTACTCGTTGTCTCCCTGACCGGGGTGGCCCGGCTCCAACTCAAGTTCAGTCGTGTCTGGCGGCGTCACCATTGTCTGGGCGTCAATGGGCAAGCCATATTCGACAAGCACGGCGGCTTTTTTCATGGCGCGTTCCTCTTCGCGAAGCGAGGACCACGGACGTGGACACTTTCATTATAATCCCAGCGAGGTGACAGCGGGTTGCCGCTTGCGGTTTGGCGGCGCACGACCGCTAAGCCGCAAGCGGCGGGCGAACGCATAACAGGACAAAACCATGCAAGCGGCCTTTCTCGAAACGACCGGCACTCCCGACGTGA
>JBBQPD010000536.1:0-4946 GCA_038331535.1 Gemmatales bacterium
CTGGGTGGCCTGGTCGGGAGACCAGGCCACAACGGGGGTAACCAAGAATGTTTAGCCGCGAGCGCTGGTGGCCCAGCGCTTGCGGAACGCTCGCGGGGCGCTCGCGGCTAAATGACGAAATTATTCCTGGACGCCGATTACGGTGCCGTCTTGCGGCGTTTGATCATCGTGATCTGATTTCCGGTAGGATTGTGGCGGACCTCGTCCATGAAGGTGCGGATCAGCAGGAGGCCGCGGCCCGAGGGCCGTTCGAGGTTGGCCGGGTCGGTAGGATCGGGAAGTTTCGACGGGTCGAAGCCGCTTCCCTCGTCGCGGATGCTGATGACCGCCTCGGAGGTTGTCAGCCGCGCCCGCACATGGATGCGGCGCTCGCGATACGGCGTTTGCCGGCAGCGTTCCTCGGCCAGGCGCGCGAACGAGGCGTCGTCTGTCTCGCGCAGCAAGGAATCGACTCCCAGATTGCCATGATAGAGGGCGTTCGTCAGCGCCTCTTCCAGCGCGACCCCGACGCGCACCTGGTCGCGGAGGTCAACGAGCCGCATCCGCGCGAGCATCTCTTGCAGCATCGAAACCAGCGGCGAGACCAGTGTGCGGTCGTTCTCCAGAATGAACGAAGACTCCGTCTGCGTCATGAACTCCAGAAGTTGCTGTTTGCGCAGGACGTACTGTGCAGCCGACGCGACCTGCTCCAGCGTCTCGACCAGGCTCCGCATGAGCGTCTTCTTGGGGACGTAGCTCGCCGCCCCCGCGCGCAACGCGCGCAAGGCGATCTCTTCATTCCCCTGGCCGGTCATGAGCACGACGGGAATAGAGGGAAAACCCTGGCGCACGGACTCGACCAGTTCGAGACCGTCCATTTCCGGCATGAACAGATCGGTCAGGATAAGATCGGGCCGAAGACGGTCGAGGGTCGCGAGAGCTTCACGGCCATCGCTGGCATATGCCACCTGCCAGCCGAGGCCGCGCTCGATCAACCGCCCGGCCAAATGTCTATCCATTGGGTTGTCGTCCACCACGAGGACGGTGAGCCGCGCGGCATCGTCTCGCGGCAAGGTGACGGACGCTTCCGGTGACATGGAGCTCCTCCGGCGATCGCGACGGAATGTGCTTGGCCTGGAGATGAGAATGAGGCCAACAGCAACCCGCCTGACTCGGTCGAAGATTGGATTGTAGTCTCAACGGCGCTACTGTGCCAGAGTTGTGGTGCGATTGCAAGAGGCGGGAGAAAAAATTGACGAGGAAACGAGAAGACGGCACCTCGGGAGAACCTGGCTCTATTTGCGCGTCTCGCGGATGACGGCGCTGCCCCAGGTGAGGCCGGCTCCGAACGCCAGCAACAACAGGACGTCGCCGGGTTTGATAATTCCCTGGCGGCGCACCTCGTCGTAGGCAATCGGAATGCTGGCGGCACTCGTGTTGCCGAAACGCTCGATGTTCGTGTACATCTTGTTGGCCGGCAAACACATCTTCTCCGCGACGGTAGCGAGGATGCGGCGATTGGCCTGGTGCGGCACGATCAGCGTGACGTCCTCGCGGGACAGTCCGCAAACCGTGAGTGCCTCTTCGACGAGCTGCTGCATGCGCGTGACGGCCATCTTGAAGACTTTCGAGCCGTCCATCTTCATGAAGTAGTCGCTGCCCGGAGGGCCGGGCGTCGTGTCGCGCGGTCGGTTCAACCCGCCCGTCACCCAGATCATGTCTTTGCCGGTGCCGTCTGCCCCCGTTTTCGTGAACAGGACGGCGTTGTCTTCCGGTTCGGTGCGCTTCAACACCACCGCGCCGGCGCCGTCGCCGAAAAGAACCGCCATGCTGCGGTCCGTGTAATCGGTCAAACGGCTGAGCGTGTCCACACCCACAAGGAGGATGTACTCCGTGCGGGAAACCTGCATGTGCGCGTGCGCGGTCGCCAGGCCATAAAGAAAGCCGCTGCACGCCGCGGCCAGGTCGAAAGCGGGAATGCCTTTTTCCGCCAGACCCAGGCGGTGTTGCAGAATACAGGCGGTGCTCGGCAGCGCCATCTCGGGCGTCACCGTGCAAACGATGATGAGATCGATCTGCTTGGCCTCGATGCCGGCGTCGGCGATCGCTCGGCGAGCGGCCTCGTAAGCCATCGTGCCCGAGTTCTCGTTCTCGGCGGCGATGTGCCGTTCCTTGATGCCGGTGCGCGACGTGATCCAGTCGTCGTTGGTGTCGCACATGCGCGACAGGTCGTCGTTGGTGAGGACTCTTCGCGGGACGTAATGTCCGCTCCCCGCGATGGCGGTTCCGATCCGTGGAATGGGAAGAGAGGTCGGAGTCACCGTGAGTCCACCGCTGCGGTTATCGGCCCGTCCGTCGGCGTGCTTGCGCGTGCCGTTAATGGGGGGCGGTCCATGCGAGGATTAAACTAGTGAGGGAAGGGCAAATCCACAAGAGAGATATGAAAGGAGATGTCGGCCGACCTACGCGTCGTGGCGTGGACGCAAGATGGTGTTTTGAGCTAGAAGATGCTGTTTTGGCTGAAAGCTGAAAGCTGTTAGCTGATAGCTTTCAGCCAAACTCTCCGACTCCGGCACGGCGGCAGGATCGGCCCACCGTACGGCAAGACGATGGCTTTATTCCGAAGGCTCCTAGCGCGGCCGAACGATGAAAACCTTGGCGAGGGCATCGACGTGGACGCGCTCGAAGCCCGGATCAGCTTCCAGCAACTCCGCCAACGGCGTCGAAGCATTGGCAATTATGACGCGCGCCGCCGCCAGGTCCGGATCGTCGCGCCAATCCGGAGCACCAGCCCAGGTCGCGCCGAGGCGCGACAAACGTTCATCGCCGTGCAGGTTCGTGCGGCCGTCCACGATCACGGGATGGCTCGGCAGGCTCCAGATGAGATAGCCGCCCCAGTCGAAATCGTTGAATAGCGGGCCA
This sequence comes from Gemmatales bacterium, assembly GCA_038331535.1. GTDB lineage: Bacteria > Planctomycetota > Planctomycetia > Gemmatales > Gemmataceae > JBBQPD01. The sequence continues at coordinate 2,902 of JBBQPD010000536.1, forward strand.
GAATAGCCGCGCTCGCGGACAACGGTTACTGCCTCGGCAGGGAACACTTCCGCGACCGTTCGCTCCAACCGGCCGTCGCCCAGTCGCCGCACCTGCCAGACCGCCGGAATCAGCAATGCAACAGTTGTGAGGACGAACGCGGCTCGCGTCCAGGTGAAAGCGAAACGCGCGGCAGGATCGACGAAGCGGTCGCGCCGTTCTGTCAACACGGCCAGAGCCGCGATCACCAGGAACCACAGGTCGCGCCGCGCCCGGAAGGCGAAAAAGGCAGCGGCGGCGAGCAAAACAGTCTCGAAGGTAGAACAACACTGACGCCGGCCGAGGGCAAAGGTCGCCGCTGCCGCAAGAGAGAACATCACCCAATCGCTGATCTCACGAAACTCCGGCGCCTTCAGCTCGTTGACGAAGCGGAAAGGCCCCGATTGCGTCGCGTACTCGACCACGACGAAATAGAGTCGAACGTGATAGGGGTTGAGCAGCGTCGCAAGCACGCAAAGGCCGGTAAGGAGTCCAAGACGAGCCGCGACCGTCAGGCAGCGCGTTTCCTCAAGCGCTCCCAGCAGGTCGCGGCTCGTCAACATTCGATCGATAAGCGGCGCGGCACAGGCGAGGCCGAGGATAAACAGTCCATAGACGAACTGGATGTGGATGTTCGCCCAGAGGACGAACACCACGGGCAGCAGCCACGTCAGCCGATTCTTGCGTCCGGCGCTGACGTCGAGGACCACGTCGAGCGTCAGGGTGCTGAACAGGATCGTGAACAACCACGGCCGTTGTTTGAACAGCGCCGCCAGGGCGAGGACGGCGACTCCGGTCAGGGCGGTGGCGACGAGAAACCGCGGTTCGCGCCGTGACACGAGGCGATGGACGGCGGCGACCACGGCCAGCGATAGAGCGGTCTGATAAATCAACGGTCCGGCCAGGCCAAACGCATTCTGAAGGCCATACGCAGCGATCTCGAATAACCAGCTGTACGCCACCCACGGCCTATCCTGCCCGAAGATAGAGAACGGATCATTTACCGGGACGGCCCCATGTTCGATCACCCATTGGCCGGTGCGCAGGTGCCACCACCAGTCCCAATCGACGCCGGGCTGAAGGCACACGACGACGGGAATCGCGTACAGGGTGGCGAACATCACGAGCCGTAGAATCGTCTGAATGCGATCGGGCGCGGACGGCTGCGTGCCGGGGGTGCGGACACCAGCTGCCAGGAACGTGGAAGGTGATTGTAGGACGGTGGCCATCTATTAATCCCCGGCGGGCGCACGGTGTTCGCGCCCTCCGAAGGATAGGTCATGTCTGCAGATCAGGTCGTGTAATCCGCGTTCAACCGGATGTAGTCATAACCGAGATCGCAGGTAAAGAACGTGCAACGGCCCGTACCGAGAGTGAAACGTAAACGCATCGAAATGTCGCGCTGCCCTTTGAGAAATGCCGACGCGGCTGCGGCGTCGAACGGTTGTGGAGTGCCCGCCTCGTACAGCAGGAATTCGCCGAGCCACAGCGACAGCTGTTCTTCCTCGAAGTCGACGCCGCTGTAACCGGCGGCGGAAACGATGCGGCCCCAGTTCGGGTCGGCGCCGAAGACTGCCGTCTTGACCAGAGCGCTCTCGGCCACCGCTTTGGCGACGCGCCGCGCCTCCTCGTCGGAACGTAGCCCCTCTACTTCGATCCGGATCAGGTGCGTCGCGCCCTCGGCATCGGCCGCAATCGCCTTGGCCAAATCGGCGCAGACGGCCGTCGCCGTCACCTCAAAACGGGCCAGTGACTCGCCCTTCAGCGGACCAGACGCGCCGCCGGCGCAGCCGTTGGCAAGAAAGAGCAGCGTATCGTTGGTGCTGGTGTGGCCCTCGACGCTGACGCAGTTGAAGGTACTCTGAGCGGCTCGCTGCGCGATGCTCGCCAGATCGGTCGGGGTGACGGCAGCGTCGGTCAGCACGAACGCCAGCATCGTCGCCATGTTCGGGCCGATCATCGCTGCCCCCTTGGCGAGGCCCGTCAAGCGCACCTCCACGCCGTCCAAAATCAGTGAGCGTGTGTAG
>JBBQPD010000537.1:0-4945 GCA_038331535.1 Gemmatales bacterium
ACAAGCTGGATCGGGCTCTGAAAGCGGCGGAGGACTGACGGCCTGGGGAAGTGTCTTTCGCTCATTCACGATGCGCGTTCGATCCAGCCGCCGCCCAGCACTTGCGAACCGTCGTAGAACACGACCGCCTGCCCCGGCGTCACGGCACTCTGTGGCTCGTCGAAAGTTACCGAGGCGCCGTCGGGCGTGACAACGACGCGGCCGGGCGCGGGATTATGTCGGTAGCGAATTTTGATCTGGCAAGACAGCGGGCCATCGGGCGGATCGATCAGCCAGTTGATACGTACTGCCCTCAAGCCGGTGGCCAGCAACTCTTCGCGGTCGCCGACCACCACGTCGTTCTCACCGGGGACGATGCGCAGGACGAAGCGCCGCTCACCCATCGCGACGCCGAGACCCTTACGCTGGCCGATCGTGAAGCGCTCGAAACCGTCGTGGTTGCCGAGGACATTGCCGGCCGTATCGACGATGTGCCCGGCTGTCGCCAGCCCCGGCCGGCGCTCCCGGATCAGGGCTGCGTGGTCGCCGCCGGGGACGAAACAGATTTCGACGCTGTCCGGCTTGTCCGCCACGCCCAACCCTGCCTCGCGGGCCAGGGCGCGCACTTCCTCCTTGCGGTAGCCGCCGATCGGGAACAGCAGCCGCGACAGGATCTCGCGCTCCAGCCCGTACAGGACGTAGGACTGATCCTTGTCGGGATCGGCGCCACGGTGCAGCTGGAACGTGCCCTCGTGCTCCACGACGCAGGCGTAATGGCCGGTGGCGATGAAGTCGGCCTGGAGTCGTTGGCCGTACTCCCAGAGGCGGCCGAACTTCAGCCAACTGTTGCAGACGACGCACGGATTGGGCGTCCGCCCGGCCAGGTACTCGTCGGCGAAGTAGTCGATGACGCGATTGAAATCGGCCTCGAAATCGAGCGCGTAGAACGGCACGTCGAGGCGGTCGGCGACACGGCGAGCATCGGCGGCATCGACGGCGCTGCAACAGCCCTTCTTGTGGTCGGCCCGGCCGTCGTCGGCGCCGTGGACGCCGGTGCGCATGAACAGGCCGACGACGTCGTACCCCTGACGGCGCAGCAGGTACGCCGCCACGGAACTATCGACACCGCCGCTCATGGCCAGGACGACTCGGGCCGCCATATCAACTCTCCATGCTTGGCGTTTCGCGCGGATCTACGCGAAAAGCCAAGCAATTCATGGTTTCATTCTATCACGTCGCCCGCAGCGCCGTCTCCAGCCGGGCCAGTTCCGCCTCGATTGCGCGGCGCTCGTCGTCGCTCGGCGGCAAGCCGCCATAGCGAAAGCGGTAGTACATCTCGACGACACGACCCGGCAAATCCGCCAGCGCCGCCGCTGCTGGGCGGCTGCGCAGCACGGCGGCGCCCGCGGCGGCCGTCTCGCGCGGCGTCTCACCCGGACCCGGTCGGACGCCGAGGGAGCCGGCCAGTAGTCCGAACAGGCGGGCCAACCATGCGGGCGGCGCGGGAAGCTGCCGTCGCGCCGACCGTGTCCGCCACGCGCGCCGCCAACCGAGGAATCGCCGCACCACGCGCGCCGTCAGCCAGGCCAGCGCGATGAAACCGAGGACGAGCGCCAGCAGACGCAGCAGCGCCCGTCCCGGCCCGCGCGGCGAAGCCAAGCTGCTCCAGAGGTTGTCCTGCTGTTCGCTGCCGAAGCCGACGATTAATTCCTGCCAGAGCTGATCGGTCCGCCGCCATTGGTGCAGCCACCAGCGCCACAGCGAGAACTCTTCGGCGGCCTTGGCCTCGATTGCGGGCGTCGGATCGAGCGCGATCCACTCGCAGGCGTCTCGATCCACGGCGCAGGCAATGGCCGCACTCAGGAAGAGGTTGTCGTGCGGGCTTGCCGCCAGGGAGACGATCCGCGCTGCCCGGTACGGCGACGCCGCGCGGGGCACAAGGGCTTCGACCCAGCCGTGGGCGTCGCTCTGGCGCACGACGTAGACGCCGTCGGCCTGCTGCTCGGCCCCGCGAAAACCCTTGACGACGCGGGCCGGAATGCCGCAGCTGCGCAGCATCAACGCCAGGCCGCTCGCGAAGCGCTCGCAGTGTCCGGTGCGGATATTGCACAGGAAATCGACGGCGGGATCGATGGATAAATCCTCACGCCGCAGGTCCAGCGAGTAGGTGAAATCGCCCGACTCGGCCAGGTAGGCACACAGGGCACGGGCCACACGCTCGGCTGTCGGCGGGCTAATCCTGCCGGAGTCGTTCTCGCGAACGCGGTCCGCCGGCGTCAACCCGTAGCGTCCTTCCGCCGCGAGTTGGCGCAGCACGTCTTGCGTCCAGTCCTGGATTTCAGTCGGCGGTTCGGTGCGGAGCAATTGGACGTAATCCAGGAACAGGTTGTATTCGCGGTCGGCGACGGCCAGGGGCGTGCGGTCGGGCAACGCACCCGGAATTGTCACCTGCCGGTAGTGGACTTCGTTTCGCTCGCCGAGGGGGATCGGCAAGATCGTCCCGAAGAACAGCGCAAATGGCAGCGGACCGCCCGGTTCGCTCGGCCCTACTGGAAGAAAGCGGTTGGGAGGCCCAAAGGAGATCGGGTCCGCGTAGAACACGCCGCCGGCGCGGCGCGGCGAGATCTGGTAGGAAAGGAAAACCTGGTCCGGCCCCAGGAAGGGAAGCGGCTGCATGATGAAGCGCGAGCGATTGACCGCGATCGACCGAATGCGGGCGAAATCGGAGAGCACCCAGCGGCCGTTGTGATAGACGTCGAGGATCACGCCGCGCCAGCGCTGGCCATACGAAAGCTCGGTATAGGGCCGGCCGTCGACGTGGACGGCCGAGACCGAAAACGCCGCCTCGTCGTCCAGCTCCAGCTCGCCGGTGCGGTTGAGGTTGATCTCCTCGCTGTACCCGGTCTGGGCGCGAACCTGGCCGCCGCGAATGCCGAAGCGCGTCAGCGGGTTCCACGACGGCCAGCCGCCGCGCGGCGTGGCCAGGTACAGCGCGCAGGCCAGCAGGGCGACGACCGGTGTCCAGAGCAACGGCCGGCGCAGGAACGGACCCCGCGGAGTGCGGAGTGCGGAGTGCGGAGTGCGGAGTGCGGAGTGCGGAGTGCGGAGTGAATCCGAAATTGCCGACACGGTTTCTGCTGTCTTTAACGTCGCACCTCGCACGTCGCACGCCGCACGATTCGTGAGGTGATGCAGCGCCAGCGCCGTCAACCCGCAGCCGAAGTAGGCAGTGAGAAACAAGCCGAAACGCGGGTCGCCGGCGAGGACGCAGGCGAGGGCGACCTGGAGCAAGCCGAGACCCTGCAACACCCAGAAGTCGCCCGCCACCCGCGGCCGGAACAATTTCACGAGCAGCAACGCCATCACGATCGGCCCGAAGTGCGGCACCAGGGCTGTCGGCATCGGCAGGACGACGGGACCGCTCGGGCTGTAGATCTGCATAAAGATCCACCAGGTTCCGCCCAGCGCGATGAACACAGCGCACAGGTTCGCCCCGCCGTTCGTCAGCGCCCAGCGCCGCTCAACGCCGAACGCGATGAAGATGACGCCGGCCACCGGCACGATCGCCAATTCCGGCCCCGGCATGAACAGCCGCTCAGCCTGGAGCAGGCAGGCACAGGACATCGCCAGAGCGGCGTGATTGAACAGCCGAAACAACGTGTCGAGGGACATGGCAGTCGTCCATTGTACTCAGTACTCAACTCAGTACACTCTTGACGCCACTCAATGCGGCGCTTCGTAAACGTCGCTCCCCGCGAGGTCAGCCGGATCGAGGAACACCGCGATCCGGCGCAGGCGTTGGCCGAGAAGGTCTGTGAGCCGGCTCGGCCCCGCGCCGATCACGACGAGAGCCGCGGCGGGTAGCGGCCGGGTTGTCAGTCGCTCCACGAGCGCCACCGCATTCGTCTCGGCTGACGGTTGCGCCAGCGCCAGCGCTTCCAGCACGCGCTTCCCATGTGCCTGCCCCGCCACATCGTCGAAGACCAGGGTATCCGCCCCCGCAAGCGCGACAATCAGCCGCTCGCCGCGCCGACGGCACCACTCCCAGCAAACCGTCGCGGCCAAGCTCACGGCCGCCTCGAAATGCGGTGTGCCTTGCTCCCGCTCCACATTCCGCACGATCGCGGTGTCGAACACCACGATCAGGTTTTGGCCGGGAGCGTCCTCGTACTCGCGCGTCATCAGCTCGCCGCGGCGGGCGGAGGTGCGCCAGTGGATCAGACGCGGGCTATCGCCCGTCCGGAACGGACGCAGGCCGTGAAATTCGGCCTGCGACATCGGATGACGCCGCCGCTTGCGCCGTTCCTGTTCCTCGCGAAAGTCGGCGCCGCGCAACAAGCGCAGAAACTGGCCGCGATGCAGCCAACCGAGCGCCGGCAACACGACGACCTCGACCCCGACGCCGACGTTCCGGCGCCGCTCCCACATCCCGAACGGATAGCCGCTGACGGCCGACACTGGCGCGCAGGAATAACGGCCGCGTTCGGGCAAGACGATCGGGCCAGCCAGCGTTCGTGTCTCGCCGCGGGCCAGCCACGGCACAAACCAGCTCAGAGTGTGGTCCGGTCCACGGTCTTCCAGGCGTAGAGCCGCCTTGCCACGGCCGTCGTTGTGGATTTCCAACTCCACCGAGCAGGGAACCCGCGCGAACACCTGATCTGGAAAGAGCAGTCGCGCCCGCACGCGCCGCGACTGTCTGCCCGCTCCGAGCACGTTCAGGAGAAGCACGGCCAGCAGACCATACGCCAGCAGCATCAGCAGGTTGATGCCCTTGCCGATGCCGATGCTCAGGAACAGCAGAGCGATCGCCAGGAACCACCAGCCGACCTGCGTGAAGCGGAAGGAGGAGGGCGTGCGGCGTGCGGCGTGCGGCGTGCGACGTGCGGCGTGCGCGGCCTCTTCGTCAAGCCGCTGCGGACCCGGCGACGCCACATGGGACGCAATCACAGGAGTTGATTCCCCAATC
>JBBQPD010000538.1:0-4937 GCA_038331535.1 Gemmatales bacterium
GTCAACCGGAGGGCATGGTGCCCGGCAAACCTCTGTATTTCGCCACCGCCATGACCCTGGGCGGCATCGCTACCGGCCTGATCGTAAAGAGCCACGAAGGTCGTCCCACCAAAGTCGAGGGCAACCCCGGCCATCCCGCCAGTCTCGGCGCCACTGACTCCTTCGCTCAGGCTTCCGTGCTGGGTCTCTACGACCCCGACCGCTCGCAGTCAGTCACCTACCGTGGCCGGCCGCGCGCCTGGAACGAAGGGCTGACCGAAGTCCGAGCAGCGCTGGAGAAACAGCGCGGCAATGGCGGCGCGGGCATTCGCGTGCTGACCGAGACCGTCACGTCGCCGACGCTGGCGGATCAGCTGATCGGCGAACACGCCGGAACATTGCGGAACGAGTTTCCCGAGGCACGCTGGATCCAGTTCGAACCGGCTCGCAGCGAAGCGACGCGCGAGGGGGCTACGCTGGCGTTCGGCAAGCCAGTCAACACCCTCTACCACCTCGAGAACGCCGAGGTTGTGCTGTCGCTCGACGCCGACTTCCTCTCCTGCGGGTTAGGCCACCTTCGCCACGTGCGCCACTTCATGGGCAAAAGGCGAGTCGGGGGCCAACCCGGCGAACCTTCGATGAATCGCCTCTACGTCGTCGAAACGATGCCATCCAATACGGGGGCGACGGCCGATCACCGTCTTCCCCTTCGAGCTTCCGAGATCGAAGGGTTTGCCCGGAGCGTCGCGGCGGAACTGGGTGTCGCCGGAGTGAAGTCCGATGCCCGCCTGTCCGAAGAGGCGCGCCGATGGATCGCGCCGTTGACGAAAGACTTACGTCGCCACGAAGGCAAAAGCCTGGTTTTCGCCGGAGACGGTCAGCCCGCGTTCGTTCATGCCCTCGCCCATGCCATGAACATCGCCCTGGGCAACGCGGGCAAGACCGTGACGCATACCGCACCGGTGGAGGCACGGCCCACCGAGCACTTCGCCGACTTCCGCGAGTTGGTGCGCGACATGAAAGACGGCCGGGTCGAAATTCTGTTCATCCTCGGGAGCAATCCCGTCTTTACGGCGCCCACCGATCTGGAGTTCGAGAAACACCTGGACAATGTGCCGCTCCGCGTTCACCTGGGGCTGTACCAGGATGAGACGGCGGTGCAGTGCCACTGGCACATTCCCGAAGCGCATTACCTCGAATCGTGGAGCGATGCGCGCGCGTTCGACGGCACGGTCTCGATCGTTCAGCCCCTAATCGCGCCGCTGTACGGCGGCCGATCGGCTCACGAATTACTCGCGGCGCTTCTGGGGGACAACGATCGCCCTGGCTATGAAATCGTGCGCGACTACTGGAAGGATCACTGGCCGAAAGGCAGCGCGGCCGCCGATTTCGAGCGCGACTGGGAGAAGGCGCTGCACGATGGCGTTGTCGCTGGTTCCGCATTCGAGCGGCAATCGACACCGCCCTTGCAAAAGGACTGGGCCGCGCAAGCGCCGGCGGACCTGCCGCGCACAGACGATTTGGAAATCGTTTTTCGGCCCGACCCGACGATTTACGACGGCCGCTTCGCGAACAATGGTTGGCTGCAAGAGCTGCCTAAACCACTGTCGAAGCTCACCTGGGACAACGCCGCCTTCGTCAGTCCGGCCACCGCGAAGAAGCACGGTCTGACACAGTCCGTCGGCCGCAACGGCGGCGAACACGGTCAGGCCATCGTCGATCTGGTCGAGCTTCAGTACGAGGGGCGAACCGTCCAGGCTCCCGTGTGGATCATGCCGGGTCACGCCGACGATTCCGTGACGGTACACTTCGGCCAGGGCCGCACCCGCGCCGGCAGCGTCGGCACCGGCATGGGCTTCAACGCCTATCAGCTGCGCACCTCGGCGGCTCCCTGGTTCGGCGCCGGCCTGCGCCTCCACAAGACGGGCAAGAACTATACGCTCGCTTGTACGCAGATGCATCACGCCATGGAAGGACGCGACCCGGTACAAACCGGAACGCTGCGCGGATTCACCGAGAATCGCGAGTTCCTGATGGATCGGCTCGACGACAAACAGCAACGCTACCAGCGTGAGCTTGTGCCCGGCGCCAAGCATCCGGAAAAGGGGGCGCCAGAACCTGATAGCCGTCTTCATCCGCTGACGCTTTATCCGCCGCCGAGCCAGACGCAGGCCCGCGAGCGCTGGGGTATGGCCATCGACCTGACGGCTTGCGTCGGCTGCGGCGCGTGTGTCGTCGCCTGTCAGGCCGAGAATAACATCCCCGTCGTCGGCAAGACGGAGGTGACGCGCGGCCGAGAGATGCACTGGTTGCGCATCGACCGCTATTACGTCGGCGGCCTCGACAATCCCGAAATCCACTTCCAGCCGGTGCCGTGCATGCACTGCGAGAACGCGCCGTGCGAACTTGTCTGCCCGGTGGCGGCGACCGTCCACAGCGCCGACGGGCTGAACGACATGGTCTACAACCGCTGCGTCGGCACGCGCTACTGCTCGAACAACTGCCCGTACAAGGTGCGCCGTTTCAACTTCCTCCAGTACGCGGACTACGCCACCGAGAGCCTGAAACTGGGAAGAAACCCCGAAGTGACGGTGCGCAGCCGCGGCGTCATGGAGAAGTGTACCTACTGCGTGCAGCGCATTCGCACGGCCCAAATTGCTGCCGAAATCCGCGAGCAACCGCTACACGACGGCGAGATCGTCACGGCCTGTCAAGGGGCGTGCCCCGCGCGGGCGATCGTCTTTGGCGACATGAACGATCCGAATAGTCGCGTGACCAAAATGAAGGCGGAGCCGTTGAGCTACGGCTTGCTGGCTGAGTTGAACACGCGGCCGCGCACCACGTATCTGGCGGCGCTGCGCAACCCAAACCCCGAGTTGGCCTGACATGCCCCAGGAAGTCGTCCAACCTGAAGCAGCCGTGCCGCCGGAAGGTCCGCCTCCCGTGATCGGTCCGGGCTACACGATGGCCTCGGTCACAGACAAGATCAGCGCCATCGTTCAGTCGCGCAAGCCGCCGCGCGGCTGGTGGCTGGGCTTCGGCATCTCGTTCGCGCTGCTCATGGTGCTGCTCTACGCCATCGGCCAACTGCTCGTCGTCGGCGTCGGCATCTGGGGCATCAACGTCCCGGTCGCCTGGGGTTTCGCCATCGTCAATTTCGTCTGGTGGATCGGCATCGGCCACGCGGGCACGCTGATCTCGGCTATTCTGTTGCTCCTGCACCAATCATGGCGCACGTCGATTAACCGCTTCGCCGAGGCCATGACGCTGTTCGCCGTCGCCAGCGCCGGCCTGTTCCCGCTGTTGCACATGGGCCGACCGTGGTTCTTCTACTGGCTGACGCCTTACCCCAACACGATGGGTCTTTGGCCGCAGTTCCGCAGCCCGCTCGTCTGGGACGTGTTCGCGGTCTCCACCTATTTCACGGTGTCGCTGCTGTTCTGGTACGTCGGCTTGATCCCCGACATGGCCACGTTGCGCGACCGCTCGAAGAGTTGGTGGGGGCGCGTTTCTTACGGCGTCCTGGCGATGGGCTGGCGCGGCTCGGCTTATCACTGGCGCCGCTACGAAACCGCGTATCTGCTGCTCGCCGGCCTGGCGACGCCGCTCGTCGTCTCCGTTCACACCGTCGTCAGCTTCGACTTTGCAGTCGCCAACGTGCCCGGCTGGCACGCCACGATCTTTCCGCCCTACTTCGTCGCCGGGGCTATCTATTCGGGCTTTGCGATGGTGTTGGTGCTGGCGATCCCGCTACGGGCGTTTTACGGGCTGGAAGATTTCATCACTCAGCGCCACTTGCAGAACATGGCCAAGATCATGCTGGCGACGGGCCTGGTCGTGGCTTACGGCTATTTCATCGAAAACTTCATGGCGTGGTACGGCGGCAGCCGTTACGAGAAATTCGCGCACGCCAATCGCATGACCGGACCGTACGCGCCGTATTACTGGGCGCTGATCGCCTGCAACGTGGCGATTCCCCAGGTGCTGTGGCTGAAGCGCGTCCGCTCCAACGTCCGGCTCCTGTTCCTCATCTCGTTCGTCGTTCTCATCGGCATGTGGCTGGAGCGCTTCGTCATCGTCGTGACCAGCCTGCACCGCGATTTTCTGCCGTCGTCGTGGGGCATGTACTCGCCGACGATCTGGGACTGGGCCACCTTCCTCGGCTCGATCGGCTTGTTCCTCAGCCTGTTGTTCCTCTTCGTCCGCTTTTTGCCGATGATTTCGATCTCCGAGATGCGGACACTCCTGCCCGAGGCGGAAGTGAAGGAGGTCCGCCCATGACCATGCCGGTTCGGTTGTACGGCTTGATGGCGGAGTTCGAGAACCCGACCGACCTCTTACATGCGGTGCGCTCAGCGCGTCAGGCCGGGTACACGAAGATGGACGCTTACACGCCGTTCCCCGTTGAAGAGTTGGCGGAAGCGCTCGGCTTCCATCGCACCCGTCTACCTTTGGTCGTCCTGATCGGCGGCCTGGTGGGGTGTCTCGGCGGTTTTTACCTGCAGTACTGGTGCATGGCGATCAGCTATCCGCTCAACGTCGGCGGTCGGCCGCTGAATAGCTGGCCGGCTTTCATCCCGGTCACGTTCGAGATGACCATCCTGTGCGCGGCCCTGACTGCGGTGCTGGGCATGTTATTCATGAATGGTCTGCCGATGCCGTATCACCCGGTCTTCAACGTGCCGCGCTTCGCGCTGGCCAGCCGCGATCGCTTTTTCCTGTGTATCCAGGCGCGCGACCCAAAGTTTGACCGCGACGCGACGCGGCAGTTCTTGTCCGGCTTCGCGCCGCGCGAACTGTCGGAAGTGCCGGAGTGAGCCATGAAGCAGATTCACCACAAAGACACAAAGAACACAAAGGAAGAAATGCGCCCATCCATCAGGTTTGCGTCGCTCTCTTCTTCCGTGCGATCTTTGTCTTCTCTTTGTGTTCTTTGTGTCTTTGTGGTGAATCTTTTT
>JBBQPD010000539.1:0-4937 GCA_038331535.1 Gemmatales bacterium
ACTTCGTGCTCGGCTCCTCAGTCCGCTTACTTCGTGCGCGGCTCCTCAGTCCGCTTACTTCGTGCGCGGCTCTCAGTCCGCTTACTTCGTGCGCGGCTCCTCAAATCCGGGGATAGCCTCAGCCGTACTGCTCTCCTATCCTCAGCGGTATGGCTACTTCCTCCACGATTCCCGCCAGCGCGATGCCGCGCACTCCTGCCCCGATCACCAGCGCCCAGCCGGGGGGCGGCTTCTGCTACAGCCTCGAACTCGCCTACGGAAGGCTCCGCCGCGCGATCCTGCGCCGCTTTCGCCCCGGCTACGTCCGCGCCATGCTCGAACGCCGCCAGGGCCACTGCCCCGACTGCCCGCACGATATTATCGACGCGCGTGATCTCAAATTCTTTCGCAACGTCTGCGGCTATCACTTCGGCCCGGAGAACGATCCGTGCGCGCGCCGGGGTTGGTTCCCATTCGTCCGCGCCGGCCGCGCCGAACTGCTCGTCTTCAGCCTCGTGTTCGCCGTCCTCGCCGAAGGTTCCGCCCGCCTCGGCGTTTACGTCCACCCCCTTTTCTTCTGGCTGCTGCTGCCGGTCGCGCTGCTGTGGTTGTTCGTCTTCTCCTTCTTCCGCGATCCAGAACGCGTCGCGCCGGCTGACCCCAACGCCCTGCTCAGTCCGGCCGACGGCACGGTGACGCACGTCGAAGAGGTGGACGAAGCCGACTTCCCCGGCGGCCGGGCGCTGCGCGTCAGCATCTTCCTGTCGGTGTTCAACGTCCATGTGAACCGCAACCCGCGGCCCGGCAAGGTGGCACAGCTGCGTTACTTCCCCGGCGCCTTCCTCGACGCTCGCGCCGGCGACTGCGCGGTGCGCAACGAACAGTTCTGGATCGATTACGAGGACGGCCCGACTGGAACGCCGATCCGCGTCAAGCAAGTCGCCGGCGCCATCGCGCGGCGCATCGTCTGCTGGCTCCGGCCGGGCGAAGAGGTGAAGGCGGGCGCGCGCTTCGGCATGATCAAGTTCGGCTCGCGGACCGACCTGCTTCTACCGGTCGCGGCCATAGGTGAAGTACCCATCAAGGTCGGCGACGCCGTGCGCGGCGGTAGTACCGTGCTGCTGCGCCTGGCGCCCCGGTAATGGGTGCTTGCGTTGCGCGCGAAGTCCGCGCGCAACGCAAGCAAGGGTCTGGGTTTATCACTTCCCCTCATCGCTGCCCCCCGCAGCTAACTTCTTTCGCGATAACCGCTTCCGTCCGCGACCGCACTCGCATCCACGTTCTGGCATACCATGTGCATTTCCTGATGCCAACCTGAGACGGGCTGCTCGTCTCTGGCCCCGCCGACCGGCATCCTCTCTGCCTGCTAATCTCTCCCCGGAACTTTCACGCACCGATCATGGGAACGGAACCGCGCCCCGCTACCATTCCCTGTCCGGTAACTCCGACAGTGAAGATCGGCGGAAACTCATGGCTACTCGATGTCGCGGAGAACCAAATGAATCCACCTGTCCACAAGCGCTCGGCTCGCACAGTACCCGTTGTAGAGGGGCGTTCGCCAAGCCTTCATACCTACCAACCTACCTTGCGTGCGGAAGGATCGGCCTGCACCTGCTAATTCTCAAGGAGAGCTTCCATGTTTCGCTATAGCCTGCTGATGCTGTCCGTGCTCGGTGTGATCGGTGCCGCGCTCTCCCTGTTCCGATTCGAGTGGGCGACGACGCTCGGCCTCGACGTCTGGAACCTGCCGAGCCTGGAGCGCGACGAAGAATCCGCCCAACAGCTGAGTGAATCGTTGAGCGATCGGTCCGAGATCCTAATGGAGCGCATCCGGGCGAAGGGTCGGGTAGCCAACGACCTGGTGGCGCGGCGGTTGACCCTGTTGGAGGCCGCGGCGCAATTCCGGCATTTGAACCACGAGCCTCCCCAGGCACCGGCAGCCGGCCTCGATTGCTTCCCAGGGCGGACAGAGAACGAACGCCTGTGCCGCCAGGTATTGAGCTGGGTGCCGGGCGTGATGGAGGGATGCGCCCCGACTCAAATCGAGGAATTGGTGTGTGGGCTGGAGGCGGAGCTGGACGCCTACCTCGCGAGCCACGGCGACGAAGTGGTGTTGCCGGAATATTGACGCAATTGCCGCTTGCGGCTTAGCGGGGGCTGCTAAGCCGCAAGCGGCAATTCGCTCACGCCAGAATCTCCTTCACGACAGTCCCGTGCACGTCGGTCAGGCGGAAGTCGCGGCCCTGAAACTTGGTCGTCAGCCGTTTGTGATCGACGCCTAGCAGGTGCAGCATCGTCGCGTGCAGGTCGTGGACCTCGAAGATGTTCTCGACGGCGTTGTAGCCGAGGTCGTCGGTATTGCCGTAGCTGACGCCGCCCTTGACGCCGCCGCCGGCCATCCACATCGAGAAGCCCTTGATGTGGTGATCGCGGCCGTTGCCCTGTGCCATCGGCGTGCGCCCGAACTCGCCGGCCCAGACCACCAGCGTCGAGTCGAGCAGGCCGCGCCGCTTCAGGTCCATCAGCAGCGCCATGCACGGCCGATCCACTTCTTCGATCTTCAGCGGTATCTCCGCTTTGATGCCGCCGTGGTGGTCCCAGTCGCGGTGATACAGCTGGATGAAACGAACGCCGCGCTCGGCCAGACGGCGGGCCAGCAGGCAGTTGGCGGCGAACGAGCCGTCGGCGCCCTTGGTGCCGTACAGGTCGAGATCGACCTGCTTCTCGTCCGTCAGGTCCATCAGGCCGGGGACGCTGGCCTGCATCTTGAACGCCATCTCGTACTGGCTGATGCGCGTGGCGATTTCCGGGTCGTCCACCTTGGCGTCGTGCAGGCGGTTCAGTTCCTGGACGGCGTCGATCACGTCGCGCTGCTGCTCGCGGCCGACGCCGCCGGGACTGCTGAGGTAGAGCACCGGGTCGCCGCGGCCGCGCAGGTGGACACCCTGGAAACGGCTGGGCAGGAAGCCGCTGTGCCACTGGCGCGAGGCGATCGGTTGGTTCTGGCCGCCGCGCCCCTGCGAGGTCAGCACGACGAAGCCGGGCAGGTTGTCGCACTCGCTGCCGAGGCCGTAGGTCACCCACGACCCCATCGACGGCCGGCCCGAGATGGTCGTACCGGTGTTCATGAAGGTGTGCGCCGGATCGTGATTGATCGCCTCGGTCCGCAGCGAACGGACGATGCAGATGTCATCGGCGACGGTGCCGAGATGCCGGAACAGGCCGCACATTTCCTGGCCCGACTTGCCGAACTTTTCGAACGGATGTTGCGGCCCGAGGCACTTGAGCTGCTGCCCTTGCAGCTGGGCGATGGGCTGGCCCTTGGTGAACGACTCCGGCATCGGCTTGCCGTTCATCTCGGCGAGCTTCGGTTTGTGATCGAAGGTTTCGAGATGCGATGGTCCGCCGGCCATGCACAGCCAGATGACGCGCTTGGCCTTCGCCGGAAGGTGCAGCGGCCGGATGACGCCGGGCCACTTGTCGGAGTCAGGCGCGGGCTTTTTCTCGGCGAAAGCGCGCGGGGCGAACAGCGAGGCCAACGCCAGGCCGCCGACGCCGCGCGTGGCCTGGCCGAGGAAAGTGCGGCGCTGCTGGAGGCGGATGAGGTCGAGGGGGGTCATGTGGTTTATCCGGCTTTGGCCGTGGTTCCATCGACAGGGTTGGACAAATACTCGAGAACTTCTTCCTGCATCTTCTTGATCTCACACCGATATCCGCTCGATACCAGCGCATACTCGTCGGGCCGGCTGGCGATACGGATGCCCTTGAGCAACTTGACGAAGAAGGCGATCCGTTCCTGGGTGACTTCAAGTTCTTCATCATTCTGAATCATAGTCGCAGCTCCAAAATTCCTCGTCGTCCCTTAACTCGTTTTGCCTGCCAAGAGGCGACGAACTCCTGAACCGTCATTCCGAAAATCATACTCGGCCGGGCCCAGAACACACTGGCCTTGAGTTCGTCGTGAGCGCGCATGTGATCGAACAAAACGCGAATGTCGAGTGGATAAAACTCAGGCTCACAGTCTTCATCCATCATCAGAATCACGTCCACGTCATTCGGCTCCTCCTTCGCCGTGACATAGCTTCCGAAGACGATTACGCGGTCCAACGATCCCGTCGATTGGGCGATTTCGATGATTCGTTTCAGGCGCTCTGTTACCTCCACACGCTGCGCGGAGCCGACACCGAAGCGGGCAATTACTTCTGCGAGCGTACTAGGATAGACCCCTTCGGGCAAGTCACCGAACTCGTTGAATTCGGGCAGGTCCACGGTTATCTCCCTGTAAATCTGTCGCCAAGCCGCCAGCGGCGAATACTCGGTCAATACCGCGAAATCACCTCATGCAGGTTCAGCACCGCCCGCGCCACCGAGGTCCAGTTACTTCGCTGGCGGCTCTTCCAGCAACCCTTTCAGCGCCGCAGGAAACACACTCCACGTCGTCTGATACGTCGCTTCGAGCGGTGCCGGGACATAGGTACCCGGCTGCAGGAAGAGTGGTACGTCGGGTAGCACGTCGCCGACCGCGATGGGATAAACGTAGGCCACCTGTTCCGGTCCGGCATCGTAGGAGGCCAGGGTTAGCGGTTTGTCGACAGGCGGTATCGGATCTTCCTCTTCGTACTCGCCCCAAATCGCGACGTGGACACCCTCCGGGTCGCGCCGACCCGGAGGGAAGAGGTCGATCAGTAGAAGGTGAACACCCTGTTTAATCAGCGACCTGGACTTTTCCACGAAGGAACGGAACTCCGCTTTGCTGGCTTTGTTGCCTGGCGACACGATCTCGATGACCGCCACCACGTCGCCATGCCGGTGGCGCACCGTGATTCGATTCGCCTTGTCCGCGTAAATCTCGGCTTCCTTTCGCCGAATGGGGCGCGCGCGCGGTGGTACTGTCGCCACCGCCAAACCGCCCTCTCCGGACGACGATTCCTTCACTCCAGAAGCCAGTTTCAGTGTCA
>JBBQPD010000540.1:0-4933 GCA_038331535.1 Gemmatales bacterium
GTGAAGCATTCCCCGGTGTGCCCGTGATCGCCGGAGGAGTCGAAGCGTCGTTGCGTCGGCTGGCACATTACGATTACTGGTCGGACACAGTGAAGCGGTCGATCGTGCTGGATAGCAAGGCCGATCTGCTCGTGTACGGCATGGGCGAGAAGAACATCGTCGAGATCGCGAAGCGAATGGCAGCGGGCCAAACCGTTCGTGATTTGCGTGATTTGCGTGGCGTGACCTACGCGATGGGTGCCCGTGAATCCGACGAGTTACGCCAATCGTTTAGCCGCGACGCGGAGTCTTCGGAGCGGAGCGCAAACCTCAACGGGTTCGATGTCCAAATCATTCCGAGTTACGAGTCCGTGCGTGATGACAAACTCGCGTTCGTGACGGCCACCCGCATCATCCACACGAACACGAATCCGTTCAACGCCGCGACGTTGGTGCAGTATCACGACCGTCAGGCGGTGGTGGCGACGCCGCCGGCCTTCCCGCTGTCCCGCGGCGAGATGGACGCGATTTACGACTTGCCGTACACCCGTCGGCCGCACCCGTCGTACACGGAGCCGATCCCGGCTCATGAGATGATCAAGGATTCCGTGACGATCATGCGCGGCTGCTTCGGCGGCTGCACGTTCTGTTCGATCACGGCGCATCAGGGCCGCATCATTCAGTCTCGTTCAGAAGAGTCGATCCTGAACGAAGTGCGCAAGATGGCCGCCGATCCCGATTTCAAGGGCGTCATTAGCGACGTGGGCGGCCCCACGGCCAACATGTACGAGATGCGCTGTACCCGGCCGGAAGTCGAGGCGAAGTGCAAGCGGTTATCGTGCGTCCATCCCTCCATCTGCAAGCTGCTCGGCACCGACCACGGCCCGCTCATCCAGCTGATGAAGCGGGCGCGGAACGAACCGGGCATTCGCAAAGTCCTGGTCGCCAGCGGCATCCGCATGGACCTGGCGCAGCTGTCCCCGGAGTATCTCAAGGAACTGGCGGCCCATCACGTCGGCGGCCACCTCAAGGTCGCGCCCGAACACACCGACCCGCACGTCCTGGCGATGATGAAGAAGCCGGAAAACGGCAACTTCGAGAGCTTTGCGGAGGCGTTTAACAAAGCCTCGAAGGACGCGGGCAAACCGAAGCAATTTCTGGTGCCGTACTACATCGCCAGCCATCCCGGCAGCGACGTTCATGCGATGATCGATCTCGCCCTGTTCCTGAAGCGCAACGGCTACCGTCCGGACCAGGTACAGGACTTCATCCCCGCCCCGTTCGACGTGGCGACGTGCATGTACTACACCGGCATCGACCCGTTCACGAAGCAGGAAGTGTTCGTCGCCCGCCAGCTGCGCGACCGCAAGATGCAGCGGGCGCTGTTGCAGTTCTTCAAACCGGACAATTATTTTGAGGTGCGGAAGGCACTGGAAGAGGCCGGCCGAACGGACCTGATCGGCGGCGGCTGCGATGCGCTGATCCCGGCCCAACCGCCGAAGGAAGCGTTGGTGGCGCGGCGAGAACGCGCCAACCACGAGGCGCGCGGGGAATACGTTCACACGATTCCGAACGAGGCGAACCCTGGTCGCAAGTCCACGGGTAAGGGCGACAAGACGAAGGGTTATCGGCCCGAGCGCAAGACGGCTAAGAGGAGAGAGCGGCGCTGAGTCGAGGCTCGTCTGAACGTAAGGAAAGTCAAATGACCATTGCGCTGCCCGTCGAACGTAACATCGATGTCTGGCAGATGCACATTTGGAATCTCCCTGATGAGGTGGCCAATCGGCCGCAGAAGCTCCAGTTCATGCAGATGCTGGAAAATGCGTTCAACACCTTCGACCCGTTTCGTGTGATCGGCGACTTGCTGACGCACCGCCACCTTTGGAAAGGTGCGGTCATGGATCGCGCTCACGTATGGTATCCGGACGGCCCTAATGAGCCTCCTCGTTGGGAGACGGACCTAATCAAGTTACGCGACATTGGGCGAGGAGTGTGGAACGTCGATAGTCTGTTCATCCTGACCGAAACGAGCCACGACGCAGCCTGGGCCGCGATTACCGAGAATTGGCTAGCGGATCTCTACTGGTTCGAGGGGCAAGACATCTGGCACTTGGTGCGGACCGTGAATCGCGATGGGCGTTTAAAACTTCTGATCGCTTGGTGGGATTGAACTGCCGCTCAACCTGGAAGCGACCTACGAGACGACGATCCATAAGCAGCGCGTGTTGACGAATGGTGGTTGACTCAGCGCGCGCAAAAAGAGCCGCCGGCAATCCCCTCTCTGCCGGCGGCTCACGAGGCCCTTTCCTTCTCCCCAGGAGGAAAGGACACCGAACATTAGGTCACGTTCTTCGCGAATGCAAGTCGTGCCGGCTTTTCCTGCCGTGACGTATCTCTTCTCGTCACAACCGATTCGGGCACGAGCATAATTGCCGTCACTTGACGCGCGCCGAGACCGCTTCGAGCATCTTCTGTTCGTCGGGGAACTTGCCGGTCTGCAGCTTGGAGTAGACCAGCTCGCCGTCCACGGTTAGCTCGAAACAGCCGCCTTTCGAGGGGATCAGCTTGAGATCGTGAATGCGCTGTTTGAGCGCTCCGAGCAACTTGGCCGTCAAA
The DNA here is from genome assembly GCA_038331535.1 of Gemmatales bacterium. GTDB lineage: Bacteria > Planctomycetota > Planctomycetia > Gemmatales > Gemmataceae > JBBQPD01. The sequence continues at coordinate 2,596 of JBBQPD010000540.1, forward strand.
CTGACGGCCTGCGGCTCGTAGTTTCACATCGAACAATATTTCAACTCGACGTTCATCGGAAGCCTCCTTACGGTGATATGTCTCCTCTGTTATCGTAAGGGTGTGTTTTCCGCGAATCAAGCCGCCGGACCGCCGCCATGCCGACGACCTTCCCGCCGACGATCATTATCCGTCATCAGGCCGAGAACCCGAGGAAGTGTTCGGTGTATCCTCTGAAGGGCCGCCCCGATCTGCTCTTTCTCAATTACCCCGTCGCGAAAAGGCCGCCGCTGGAGGGATATGTTCGACTCGCGGCAGAAGGGCCGGAGTTGTCGGCGGCGGATGCCGCGGCGGGCGTGTTACTGCTCGACGGCAGCTGGCGCTGGGCCGACTCGATGACGCAGGCGTTTCTCGACGTGCCGCCGCGCTCGCTGTCGGGATGGAAGACGGCCTATCCGCGCGTCTCGAAGCTGGGCACCGATCCCGACAACGGACTCGCGTCGGTCGAGGCGTTGTTTCTCGCCTACCACCTCCTCGGCCGGCCAACGGGCGGGTTGCTCGATCACTACCGCTGGGGGCCGGAGTTCCTCGCGCTGAACAATCTGCTCGCCCCGCAGGTCCGATGATAGAATAACCTCGATTCTCCGCGCCGTTAAGGGGTCGATCATGACGTTCGAGAAGGTCGAGACGCAGGTGGATTTCCCCGCACAGGAGCGGGCTGTACTGGAGTTCTGGGAGCGCATCGGTGCGTTAGACGCGCTGCGTGAAAAGAACAAAAACGGTCCGCGCTGGTCCTTCCTCGACGGCCCGATTACCGCCAACAACCCGATGGGCGTCCATCACGCCTGGGGCCGCACCTACAAGGACGCCTTTCAACGCTATCACGCGATGAACGGCTGTCATCTCCGCTATCAGAACGGCTTCGATTGCCAGGGTCTCTGGGTCGAAGTCGAGGTCGAGAAGGAACTGAAACTTCAGTCCAAGCGCGACATCGAGAACCTCGTTCCTGGCGACCGTTTCGCCAGCATCGACCGCTTCGTGCGGCTCTGCAAGGAGCGCGTCGATAAGTACGCGCGCGTGCAAACGGAGCAATCAATCCGCCTCGGCTACTGGATGAACTGGGACCGCACCGACGCCGACTGGGCCAAGCCGCCGGACGAGCGCAAGTCCTATTTCACGATGTCGGACGAGAACAACTACACGATCTGGACGTTTCTCAAGAAGTGCCACGATCGCGGCCTGATTTATCGCGGCTACGACGCCATGCCGTGGTGCCCGCGCTGTTCCGTCGGGCTGAGCCAGATGGAGATGGCGGAGGGTTATCAGCTCGTCGCGCATCGGGCGGTGTTCGTGAAGTTCCCGCTGCGGGCTACGCGCGAAACGACATGCACCGAGAACCTCCTCGTCTGGACGACGACGCCGTGGACGCTATCGAGCAACGTCGCCGCCGCCGTCAATCCGGTGCTCACCTACATCGGGGTGAAGCACAAGGATCAAGTCTACTATCTGTCGAAGGGCGCGTTTACAGCCCAGCGCCTTGAGGACGAGTTCAAGCGTAAAGAGTGGCTGCCCGGCGTTCCGAAGCTGAAGACGTTGGAACAAATTTTCAAGGAGAAGGGCGGCTATGAGATCGTCGGCGAGGTGAAGGGCGCCAGTCTGGTTGGCCTGGCCTATGACGGCCCGTTCGACGAACTGCCGGCGCAGGGTGAACCGGCTGGCTATCCCGCGCTGATCGCCGATGTGGTCCGCAAGCAGAAGTGGGCGCCGGAGAAATCAGCCCGTGACATGCACCGAGTCATCGCCTGGGAAGCGGTGGGCGAAACCGAGGGTACCGGCATCGTCCACATCGCGCCGGGTTGCGGCAAAGAGGACTTTCAACTCGGCAAGGAACAGGGATTGCCGCCGGTGGCGCCGCTGGACGAATTCGGCGTGTTTCTCTCCGGTTTCGGCGAATTGACCGGCAAGTCTGCCGTCGATCCGGCGACAACCGACTGGATCCTCGACAACCTTCAGAAGAAAGGCGTGCTGCTGGCGGTCGAGAAGTACCCGCACAAGTACCCACACTGCTGGCGCTGCAAGTCGGAGCTGCTCTTCCGGCTCATCGACGAGTGGTTCATCGGCATGTCGTGGCGCGACGAGATCAAGGAGGTCGTGAAGCAAATCACGTGGCTGCCCGAGTCGATCAACGGCCAGGCGCGCGAGCTGGACTGGTTGTCGAACATGGGCGACTGGATGATCTCGAAGAAACGCTTCTGGGGCCTGGCGCTGCCGATTTGGGTAGACGAGGTCACCGGCGAGTTTGAAGTGATCGGCTCGCGCGCCGAGTTGGAGGCGCGCGCGGTGGAAGGCTGGGACCAGT
>JBBQPD010000541.1:0-4925 GCA_038331535.1 Gemmatales bacterium
TGACCAACACCCCGACCCTCGGCCGCGCCGCGGTGGTGCCTGTCCGGGCCCGCGCCCGCCGCGCGGGCGCCGGCTTTTTGGTGGTGGTGCCCACCCCCAACCCGGGAGCCGGTCTCTTTCAGGATCTGGACTGCGGCGGCAAACCGCTCTACCAACACGTCGGCGAGGCCGTGGCGGACTGGGCGCGCGAGAACCTCGGAGTGTGCGGCCTCGGCGACGTGGGCGCGGTGGTCGGCGCGACCTACCCGGCGGAACTCGCCGAGTTGCGGAAGTTGCTGCCGGAGGTAATCTTCCTCGTGCCGGGCTTCGGAGCGCAGGGTGGGACGGCGGCCGACGTCGCCGCGGCGTTCCGGTCGGATGGACTCGGCGCGGTGGTGAACAGCTCGCGCGCGGTGCTGTTCCCGTTCAAACCGGACGACGCCGACTGGGAGAAACAGGTCGTCGCCGCTGCACGGACTTCGGCTGCCGCTTGCGGCTTGGCGGGCGGCCGCCGCTAAGCCGCAAGCGGAATACTTGAGGAATTCCATGTCTGCGAACTTAAACGATCGCGCTCTACGGCTCGCCGACGAGATGGTTGCCTTGTCGTCCGAGCTGCGCATCAACGTGCAGACTACCGGCAACGGCGTTCGCGTTCTCGACTGCGGCGTCAAGGCCGAAGGCGGCATCCACGCCGGCCTCGCCCTGGCGCGCGTCTGTCTCGCCGGGATGGCCGACGTTCAGCTCGTGCCCGGCGAGCCGCTGTTTCCGCAGGTGCAGGTGGCGACCGATCACCCCGTCCACGCCTGCATGGCGTCGCAGTACGCCGGCTGGCAAGTGTCGGTCGGCAAGTTCTTCGCGATGGGTTCCGGGCCGATGCGCGCCGCCTACGGCAAGGAGGCAGTCTTCGACCACATTTCTGGTCGCGAATCTCCACAATATGCTATCGGCGTGCTGGAGACGCGCAAGCTGCCGACGGACGAGGTCGCCGCGTATCTCGCCGAGAAACTGAACCTCGCTCCCGAGCGCCTGACGCTGCTGGCCGCGCCGGCCGCAAGCACGGCCGGCGCCGTGCAGGTGGTCGCTCGCTCCCTGGAAACGGCGCTGCACAAGCTGCACGAGTTGAAGTTCGACCTCGGCCAAGTGGTGAGCGGCTACGGGACCGCGCCGCTGCCGCCGGTCGCCGCCGACGAGATGACGGCCATCGGCCGCACCAACGACGCCATCCTCTACGGCGGCCGGGCCGTCCTCTGGGTGCGTGCCGACGACGATCAGATCGCCGAGATCGGCCCGAAGGTGCCGTCGTCGGCGTCGCCCGATCACGGAGCGCCGTTCGCCGAGGTGTTCGCGAAGGCGGGGAATGATTTTTACAAGATTGATCCCATGCTGTTCAGCCCGGCGCAGATCGTCTTTCAGAACCTGCGAACGGGGCGTGCCCACGTCTTCGGCCGCGGCGAGCCGGAAATCTTGCGGCGCTCGTTTATCGGCGGCTATTGACGTTCAGGTTATCAGCCGCTTGGAATCAGTCGATCCGCTCCTGCTCGGGTGGCGCGAGGGGGACAAGAAATAGCTGATAGCTGTCAGCTATTAGCTGTCAGCTATTGATCGTCAACCGTAGGATGCTGACGACCTGAAGGTCAATAAACGAAGAGGATTTATCACGTGCGTCTCGGCATCCTCTCGGCCGGCGACGGCTGGCACGTCCGCGACTTGCAGCGCGCCGCCGCGGCGCAGGGACATGACGCCGTCGCCGTCGATTTCCGCCGCGTCAGCGCCGCCGTCTCCGCGGGGCCGGGACCGCTCGACGACTGCGACGGCGTTCTCGTGCGCACCATGCCGCCGGGGTCGCTGGAGCAGGTCGTCTTCCGCATGGACCTTTTGCACCGGCTGGCGGCGCGCGGCGTCCGCGTTCTCAACCCGCCGCGGGCCGTCGAGGTGTGCGTGGACAAGTACCTTACGACGGCGGTGCTGGAAGCCGCGGGCCTGCGCGTGCCGCCGACCATCGTCTGCCAGCACGCCGACGCGGCGCTGGAAGCGTTCACGGCCCTCGGCGGCGACGTGGTGGTGAAACCGCTGTTTGGCTCCGAAGGCCGCGGCATGGTGCGCGTCAGCGATCCGGAGATGGCCTGGCGCACCTTCCGCACACTCGAGCGCACGGCCTGCGTGCTCTATCTGCAACAGTTCATCCGCCATCCTGGCTGGGATTTGCGCGTCTTCGTCCTCGGCGGCCGGGTGCTGACGGCGATGCGGCGTTATGCCCGCGACGACTGGCGCACCAACGTCGCACAGGGCGGCCGCGCCGAAGTGGCGGTGATCGGCCCGGACGAAGAACAACTGGCGCTGCGGGCCGCGGAGGCGGTCGGCGCTCCCGTCGCCGGCGTCGATCTGCTGCCCGGACCGAACGGCGCATGGTACGTCCTCGAGGTCAACGCCGTGCCCGGTTGGCGGGCGCTGGCGCCGGTGACGGGCGTCGATATCGCCGCGGCGATCGTGCGCTATCTCACACAGCAATAGTTAACCCGCCGCGCAAGCAAGGGTCTCCCCAATGCCCGATGTCGGTCTGTGCGCGCAGTTGGCGTGTATCTGGGAAGCAACGGCGCGCAAGGCCGGCAACGTCCATCGCTTCGTTGACTTCACGGACACGACGTATCTCGATTTCCTCCTTAGCGCCGCCGCCATTGCCCCGGTGCTGGCGACGGCGCGCGAGCGGCCGGTCGGCGACACGGTGCTGGAGTGCGTTCGGGCGACGCGCCGCGTGGTGCGGACGAACACGAACCTCGGCATCGTCCTACTTCTCGCCCCGCTGGCTGCCGTCCCCGAAGCAGAGGCGTTACGACCGGGCGTCGCGCGCGTCCTCGTCTCTCTCCGCGTGGAAGATGCGCGGCAGGTTTACGAGGCGATCCGCCTGGCCGTGCCCGGCGGACTCGGCGCGGCACCGCAACAGGACGTGCGCGAACAACCGACGCTGCCGCTGCGCGACGTGATGGCCCTCGCCGCCGACCGCGATTTGGTCGCTCGGCAGTATGCGAACAATTTCACCGAGGTATTCGACGAGGGCGTGCCGCGTCTGCGGCGTGACCTGGACGAGCTCGGAGCGCTCGAAGCGGCGCTCGTCCGCACCCATCTCTATTTGATGGGCCGTCATCCGGATACGCTGATCGCTCGCAAGCTTGGCAGCGCCGAAGCAGCAGAATCAGCACGCCGCGCGCGGGCGGTTCTCGACGCCGGTTGGCCGCAGCGCCCGGAAGGCCGCGACGCCTTCGCCGCGTTTGACGTCTGGTTGCGCGAAGTCGGCCATCAGCGCAACCCGGGCGCGACGGCGGACCTCGTGACGGCATGTCTCTTTGTGGCGCTGCGTGAAGGGCTGATCGAAGTGCCGCTGTCGATCCCCTGAGCAGCGACCGGAGCGTAGATTCCCTCAACTCAGGATGCCGCTCGCCACGTCGTCGACTGCCACTGACGTTCCTGGAACGCTTTCACCGCGAGGGGTTGGAGTGCAAGGCGTTGCTATCGTAAGAAGCAGTGAAGTACTCGATGTTGTCACAATAGAAGGTGGCACGCCCTGATCGAAGGGAAGAGCGTGTGACGGGCGCTCCTCACGTCCTTCCCTTTGTTTAGGGCGTGCCACGCTGCCGCAATAACGGGGGGGGCGCCTCTGGGACGGCATCTCTTTCCACGAACTCTCCGATGAGGTAGAGTAAGCCCAGACCAGGGACCGAACGCTCTCCGACACGGATCGAGTTATGCCTGTGCGCATCCAGCGCTGCGCGATCGAGGATCTTTACGGCTGGTATCCCCAACTGTTCCTTGAACCCCACAGCGTCGCTTGCGTGGCCGTGATGAGTCGTTATTCCGCCCCTCCCGCGACATTCGACGTGGCATGTGAAGGCATCACTTCGCGCTGGCTCGGCCACAACAGCGCCTTCCGGTTGGAGGTTTCGTGGGCGGAGGAGACGGCGGCGAAGGCGGGCCGACTGCTCGCCACGATGCAGCAGAAGCCGGTTGTGGAAATGGCTTCGATCGCGCTCGCCTTCATCCTCGCGCGGCGCCTGCTTGCCCTGGGCCAACTCGACCTGAACGATTACGGCGAACGGGCGGACTACCGGTCGCTAACCGCTCAATGCGTGCTGGAGGTCAGTGGCACAGAGAACGTCTCGGAGTTAGGGCGTCGGCACCGCGAAAAGGTGGCGCAGGCCCTCGACAACACTTACCGTTGGGGTGCCTGCGTGGTCGTTTGTGGCTTTTCGGCCAAGGGACATCGCATCCGGGTCTCTCGACATAATCAGGCGGAGGCATGAGATGGCGAAAGCGAAGGTCAGGCCGTACTCGCCGTCGCTACTGGAATTGATGGCCGCGAAAACGGCCATCCTCCTGAAGGCCCGGACGTTTGCGGACATGGGGATGACGGAAACGGCGCAACCGATCTGGACGGCGGCGGCTTCCTGCGAGGAGCGGATCGCGCCCTTGCTGGACGCTCTCGGCCGGCACCTGGAGGCAGCGGCGAGTCGCATCAGCGCGGCGTCCAGCTACCAGAAGGGCGGCGACCAGAGCCGGGCCGCGAACCTGTACCAGGCGGCCCTGGCCGCCCCGCTCCGTCCCAACACGCGCCGGGACGTCGAGGCGATGCTCGCCGCCTGCCTGGACGAATTGAGCGGCACGGCAACGAACGGCTCGCCACGACGAGGGCGTAAGGTGTCGGCGGGAATGTGATTGTGGACAGCGGACACTAAAGATGAACTGACACCACTTTCCCCACTTTCCTGAACTGACACCACTTTCCTTCACCACTTTCCTTCAGCGAGGCCGGCATCGCGGGATCACCCTTCAGCAATTCCGCGGAAGCCTGTTCGCGGATCTCGAAACGATCGTCGTCCAGCATGGTCACCAGCTCACGCAGCCGCTCCGGCGGCCGGCGAAGATGGCCGAGGTCCGTGAACAGCGTCGAAACC
>JBBQPD010000542.1:0-4918 GCA_038331535.1 Gemmatales bacterium
TGGGACCGGCGTCCCGCCGGTCCGGACCGGCGGGACGCCGGTCCCACTAGGATCTACAAGTTAAGACGAGTGAAGTGTAGCCTACGTTTGCGCTAGCGCCGGCGCAGGCCGACCGGCTTGTCGAGGATCTCGCGCATGACAAGCGCAGCGGCGGCCGTCCGCGGCGAGCGCAGCAGGCGCACGACCTCTTGTAGCACCGGCGAGGCGGGCCGCGCGCGCGTTGTCGCGGGCATGATCGGTGCGACTGTTGGCGGCAACGGGACGGGCAAGCTTACAGGCGGCTCGACGACCGGCGCCTGCCGGATGATGGTGCGCGGCGGTTCCTCGATCACGGTCGCGAGAATGGGAGCCGGCCGGAGCTGTCCGGGGGCTCGTAGCGGCGTGGTAGGGCGGCGTTGCGTGGCAACCGGAGCCGGCACGTTCCTGGTTTTTCCCGGATGCGCTTCCATCCCTTCCGGCATGTCGCGCCGCCGCCCCGACGCGTCGTAATACTTGTCGGCGACGGGCGCCTCCGGGCGCGCGCGCGCACTGGTTCGGCGCGGGCGTTCCTGCTTCTTCGCGGCTTCGTTGGCCTTGAAGATCGTGCTCAGAATCCACGCCCCAAAGGCGATCAGAGGGATGATCAGGATTTCCCAGTGATTCATGGCGTCCTCTTGAGGGTGGAGGGTGGAGGGTGAAGGGTGGGGGGTGTAATTCGGATTAACCATCACCCACCACCCATAACCCACCCCCCCACATAAACCCGCCGGCGTTCGTCGTTGCCGCTGCTCGTCGCAATCGCGTTGCGCATCTGCGTGTCGGCTTGCACGTTTCGCATCTGGTAATAGTCCATGACGCCAAGATGGCCTTCGCGAAAAGCGTGGGCCAGCGCCTTGGGCACTTCCGCCTCGGCCAGCACCACCGCCGCGCGGTTCTCCTCAACTTTGGCGCGCATTTCCTGCTCGAGCGCCACCGCCAGCGCCCGGCGTTTCTCGGCATTCGCCTGGGCAACTTGCAAGTCAGCCTTCGCCTGGTTGGCCTGCAAGATGGCGCCGATGTTCTCGCCCACGTCGATCTCGGCCACGTCGATGGAGACGATCTCAAACGCCGTCTGGGCGTCGAGAGCGTTGTTCAGTACCGCGCGCGAAATCAGGTTGGGATCAGCGAGCACATCGGTGTGATGCTCCGCGTTGCCGATGGCCTTGACGATACCCTCGCCGACGCGGGCGATGATCGTCTCCTCGGTGGCGCCGCCGACGAGACGGTCGAGCTTGGTGCGCACCGTGACGCGGGCACGTGCTCGAAGTTGGATGCCGTTGCGGCACACGCCGTCGAGCGTGCCGCGGCCCTTGGTCGGATCGGGGCAGTCGATAACCTTGGGATCGACGCTGCGCTTGACGGCCTCGTAGATGTCGCGGCCGGCCAGGTCAATCGCTGCCGCCACGCCCCAGCGCAGATCGATATTCGCCTTGTGAGCCGCGATGACGGCGTTGGCGACGCGCTGCACGTTGCCCTTGGCGAGGTAGTGCGCCGACAGGTCTTGCGTATTCACCTTGACGCCAGCCTGAACGAGGGCGATCTTCTGCTTCACCACCATGGCGAAATCGACCTTCGCCAGCTTCATGCCGACCATCTCCCAGATGCCGACGTTGGCGCGGGTGACGAGACACTGAATCCACAGGCCGACGAAACTGAAGAAGACGTACAGGAAGATCAGGCCGACGATGAGGCCGACGCCGCCGAGGATCCACCACAGCTGGAATTCGGGTTGGGCGGCAAACAGAGGATACGTCATAAGGGGAAGACTCCTTGTCAGTGGTCAGTAGTCAGTGGTGAGTGGCAAGAAACGGACTATCGACCTTGCTACTCACCACTGACCACTGACTACTGACCACTGACCCATTTCAACTAAAATCCGCATTCTCCAAATCCGCCCGCGGCGACGGTTTCTCGACCGGGCGGACGATCACTTTGCCGGCTCGGACGTCGACGCAGCGGACGAGCTGGCCGGGATCGACCATCATGCCCTCCGTCAGGGCATCGACGCGGCGGCCGTCGAAATCGACCACTCCCGCCGGGCGCAGCGACGACAGCGTCTTGCCGGTCCGGCCGCGCAACGGCGCTAAATCGACCTGGGCCGGATGATCCGCGGCGTCCTCCTCCTCCGGCACGTTGATGACGATGCGCTTGCCGATAGGCGTGCGCGGCCAGTACGGCAACAGGACGCCTATGACCACAGGAAGGGCGATGAACACGCCGATCATCGTCGCCATGCCGACGGTCAGGCTGTACTGGAACGTCAGCGCCACGCCGATGCCGAGAGCGGCCAGCGACAAAACCCCGAGGATGCCTCCGTTGGGGATGAACAGCTCGGCCACCATCAGCAGAAAGCCCACTCCGATCAGGGCGTATCCTAGCGTCAATTCCATGATGGTCCGTTCGACGATTCCCCGTTTGCGACCTGACACACCCGTCCGCGAAGCCGCAAGCGGCGAGTCAGACTTCTTTCACCACGATGCGGTTGCCCTCGATCTCGATGACCTGGACGCGCGTTCCCGGTGCAATGTAACCGCCCTCGGCGACCACGTCCACGAACTCGTCGCCGATTTGCATCTTGCCGGCCGGCCGCAGCGACGACACGGCCACGCCGATGGCGCCGAGCAGGGGCGCCAAATCGAGGGCTCCGGAATGGTCCGGCGCCTCCTCGCCGTCCACGGTCATGCCCGCCGGTTTCATGATGAGCCGGTTGGCGCCGGGAATGTGCGGCAGGTAGCGCGCCAGCATGAACGCCAGGCAGACAGCGCCGCACAGGCTGAGGCTGATGGGCGTGAGCTTCTGGCCCAGGCCAACCCAGTCCTCGCCCGAGCGCGGCCAGTGGCCGTAGGCCATCAGCCCCAGGCTGCCGATCACCAGCAAAATGCCGCTGATCCCCGTAATGCCGAAGCCGGGGATGACGAACACCTCGAAGGCGATCAGCACCAGCCCCAGGAGGAACAGCAGCAGGGCCAGCGTCGTCGTCTCCTCGTTAAACTGCGATTGCGACCAGAAGAATAACACGAAGCAGACCGCCGACAGGATGCCGGGGATCGCCGTGCCGGGCATCTTCAGTTCGAGGATTAGGCAGGTGATGGCGATCATGATCAGAATGCCCTGCGTCACCGGCTCGCGCAGAAACTCGGCGATCTGATCGAGCAGGTCATTACTGATGAGGCGCACTTCCTTGGGGTCGATGCCGGCCCACTCACACGCTCCTGTCCAGTCATCGGCGGTCTTGTCGCTGACGCCGTACTTGAGAGCAGCGTCGGCGGAGAGCGTCAGGTAGCCGCCCTTCTGCGCCGGCCGAAGCTCCTCGATACTCTTCCAACGGCGGTCGGGCCGGGCCTGATCGACCTCGAAGCGCGTCTGCTCCAGGAATGTGCGGTCCGTGTCGCCCTTGACGCTGCTGACCCAGTGCAGGTGTGCATCGCGCGTGGCCAGGGCGCGGGCCAGGGCGGCGGGCACGCCCTGTTTCTCGGCGACCTCGCTCAGGCGGGCGCGGACCTCGATTTCCACCTCCGGTTGCCCCTCCAGGTAACGGTCGAAGTTGCCCAGCTCCGCCTTGGGGTTCATGACGATGCGGTCGCAGGCCAGCACGAGCAGCGCGGCCGTGCTCCGCGCCTCCGGCATCACGTAGGCAATCGTCTCGATGGTCCGGCCAGCGGTCGAGTCGCCGAGTTTGAGGATCATCTGCGCCATTTCAACAGCTTTACCCACATCGCCGTCCCCGCAGCCGATCTGGAGGATGACGACGTCTGCCCGCTGCTCGCGGGCGCGGTCGAGGCGGCGCTGCAGTTGCTCCTTGAGACCGCCGCCGATCGTGCCCGTCAGGCCGATGCGGCAGACGACGGGCCGTTCGGGCTGCCGCAAAACGGCTGTTTCAGGCAGGTCGTAGCGTTTACGCAGGTCCGGCAGGTTGACGACCGGGTCGCGCTGGCTCAGGTTGAACTCGCGCGCCTGCTCGAAGTTGTACAGAGCCGTAGCGCCGCGTTGCAAGTTCTCGACCGGCACCTCGTTGGCGCCGAGCGGCCGGTCCGGCGGCACGGCTCGGTAGGTCTCTTCCGGCTTCAGACCGCCCCGATCGACCTTGACCACCAGCAGCTCCCGGTCGTACATCTTCTGGACGAAGAAGGGCCAGGTGAAGCGGCCGGCGGTGATCTGCCGGTACTCGGCGACCTGGCCGGGTTCGAGCGGTACCATCCCGCGATCGATGACCTTGCCGAGCTTGGTCGTGTCGTCGTCGGAGAAGATCCGTTCCTCGCAGGCCAGCACCGGCAGGACGGAATGGCGCGACACTTCACCGTGGACCCAGGCCACGGTGAGGACGCCGCGCTCGTTCTGGAGCTTGCGCAGCAGGCGAGCGAGTTTCAGACAGTCTTCGTACTTGTCGCTGCCGGAAGGCTGGCCATCGGGGTTGAAGTCGCAGATGACCTTGAAGACTTCTTTCCGCGCAGGATCGAGGCCGCGGAACGTCTCGAAGCGGCGCAGCGGTTTCTTGACGGCCAGCTCCAGCCGCTGGGCGTCCTGCCACATGTGGTCGGCACGCACGGGCACGATGATGCCGGCGGGCGGAGCGTCGTCGGCGCGGACCGCGGGCGTCAGGTACGCGAAAGCGGCGACGAATATCAAAGGCGCGATCCTTCGCGGCTGCTGTTGAGGAACCGGGGTGACCGGCGGCATGAGAACCTCTCCGTTCGGGCTGTTCGCATTCGAGACGGAACCCCACCGTGATTATAGAGGTTGCGGTGAAAGGCTGTCAAAGGATGGCCGGACGGCAGCATTTCCTATTGGTAGTTCGTCGGCGGAGGCTAGAAATTGAACGTCTGTCCCAGAAGTGGGTTCTACGAGCCGCGACCGTCAGGGCTTAAGTTTAGTCACATCTTCCGTATATTCGCTACAGCTG
>JBBQPD010000543.1:0-4916 GCA_038331535.1 Gemmatales bacterium
GGGCCGCTGTTCCCGAATGTCGGGGGGTAATTCGAGCGCCCGCGAGAGGAGTCCCACTCGGTGGCGCTCGGGGCTGGTACTCCGGTTAGTGCCTGTCCCGGAAGATCTCGTATTTCCACGAGCCGCGACCGTCAGGGAGCGTTCCCTCACGGTCGCGGTTTGTGAGCCGGGTATTACCGAGGGAGTACCAGCCCATGGCCGACGACATGATTCAACCGGAACGCCCGGACCCGCGCGACATCACGCGCCGGCCGATTCGTTCGGCAGACGAGCCACGCCGGCTCGATGATGTGGACGATCTGCCACGGTTGGGCAGCCTCGCGCAGTCGGCGCGGAACAAACATCTGAAGCAGGCACGCAACACCCTTCTGGTCGTCGGCATCCTGATGACCGTCATCCAGGCCGTGATGTACTTCGTCGAGCTGGGCCAGATAGAGAAGGCCGGCGCCGGGGTCAACCTGGACGAAGCGCGCATGATCCTGATGTTGTTCCACGGCGGCGCGATCGCGATTGGTATCCTCTTTATCGTGTTGTCCTTCTTTGTCGAAAAGTACCCGGTGGCCATCACGGTTGTGGCCCTGACCGTGTTCGTGGCCGAGCAGATCGTCTTCATCGTGGTCGATGTGGAGAACATTTATCGCGGGATCATTCTCAAGATCATCGTGGTCGTCGCTCTCGTCAAGGCGTTGCAAGCCGGCCTGGCGGCGCAGAAGGACGCGCAGTCCGCTGCAATGTTTGACGACCGGTTCGACGATTGACGCTGGAGACGGACTCAGGATCAGGACAGGCCCATGCTCGGTCAACGCCTTGAAAGCCGGCGCGGGTTCCCGGTCAGCGCCGTCATCTGGTTCACCCTCGCGATCGCATTCGCCGTCGTCGGCGCCGTCGTGCACAACCCGCACCCGGCCATTTTCGCGGCGCTGCCGGCGGCAATCGCCATCGCGCTGCTGCTGGGACGCGAGCGCCCGTTCGACGCCCTGGTCACCGCCGAAGGGCTTGAGATCGAAGGCACGCCGCTGTCGTTGCCCTACCGCGCGATTGAAGGAATCGTGAGGCTGGGCAAGGGGCCGCGGGCGCCGATCCAGATCGTCCACGCCGGCGGCGTCGTGCGCATTCCCGCCTCTCTCAACGTTGGTGCCGACGATCTGTTCGCGTTCCTTCTGGAGCAGATTCCACGGTCCGGATCGCGCGACCTGCCGGGGCCGCTCAAAAAGTATTGTGCCGTGCAAGAGGCACACTTCGGGTCGGAGCGCGTTTTCTCCTTCCGGTCTCGCCCCCCTCATCGTGCGCTTGTCCGACGACGCACCGCGATCATCGTTAGCCTCGGAATCAGCGGCGCGGGGTTGGTCTGGCTCGTGTTCGGCATCCTCCTGCCGAAGCACGGCGAGCCGTGGATCGCCTTCGGCATTCTCTTCGCGGTCTTCGCGGCGTTGTGCGCCCTGGCCTTCCGCTTCGAGTCGGTCGGGCCGCGGATCAAGAACTGGCAAGAGGCGGGTCTGGTCATCAGTCCCGAAGGACTGGCGCTCTTCCAGGGAGACATCCGCGGCGAGCTGCGCTGGGACGAGCTGCGCGATATCCGCTATCGCACGCGCGGCCCGTTCTTCCAGTTCCAGGCGTCGGGCGCGCAGTTTGTAGGGATTCACCTCGTCGTCGAAGGGGCGACGATCACGGTCGCAGACCTGTACGACCGGCCGCTGGCGGTGATCCATCAGCGCATGAAAGCCTACTGGCTCGGCGGCGGCGACCGCGCCTGAGATTTGGTAAAGAAGTCGATTCCACCGGCGAAACGAGTCAGCGCATGAACGAAAGCATCCTGGCGGAGCAGACCCACGCCTTCGTCCGCGAGCAGAAGTGGGAGGTGGCGGTCCTCCCTTTCGGCGCCACCGAGCCGCACAATCTGCACATGCCTTATGGCACCGATACGTTTCAGGTCGAAGTCCTCGGCCGCCGCGCGTGCCAGAAGGCGTACCGCGACGGGGCGAAGGTCGTCCTGCTGCCGGCGCTGCCATTCGGCGTCAACACGAATCATCTGAAAGTGCCTGGCGGACTGGCGTGCAGCGTGACACCGACGACCTTGCTGGCGATCCTCTCTGATCTCGTCGAGTCGCTGGAGCGTCAGGGGGTACGGAAACTGCTGCTGTTGAACGGACACGGCGGCAACGAATTGAAGCCGTTGACGCGACAGCTCCACCATCGGACGAGCGTGTTCCTGTGCGTCTGCGATTGGTTCCGGATGGCGAAGGACCTGTATCCGGGGTTGTTCGAGAAACCCGGCGAACACGCCGACGAGGTGGAGACGAGCCTCGGCCTGGCATTCTTCGCGGAACACCTGCGGCCGGAGCTGGCCGACGCCGGCGTCGAGCGGCCGACCAAGCTGGAAGCGATCAACCGCGGCTGGGTGAGCATTACGCGGCCGTGGCACCTGGCGACGACGAACACCGGCCTCGGCGACCCGAAGGCCGCGACACCTGACAAGGGCTTTCGCCTGATGGACCTGATGGTCGAGCGCCTCGCCGGTTTCCTGGTCGAGTTGGCGAAGACGCCGATGGACGAGTCGTTTCCGTATTGAGCGGCTTGTCTTTTCGCGCAACGCGAAGCAATGCGAGAATTCGATGAATACGATGCGCGCCCTGACGAAGAAAAAAGCCGAAGTCGGCCTCTGGCTCGAAGAGGTGCCGGTGCCGACGATCGGCATCAACGACGTGCTCATCAAGGTGTTGCGCACCGGTATCTGCGGCACCGACTTGCACATCTACAACTGGGACGCCTGGGCGCGCAAGACCATTCCGGTGCCGATGGTCGTCGGCCACGAGTTTGTCGGCCAGATCGTCGAGGTCGGCGCCAACGTCAAGGATTTCCACGCCGGCGAGATCGTCAGCGGCGAGGGACACGTCGTCTGTGGCCGCTGCCGCAACTGTCTCGCCGGCCGGCGGCATCTGTGCAAGGACACGCAGGGCGTCGGCGTTAATCGGCCGGGGGCGTTCGCCGAATACATCGCATTACCGATGACTAACGTTTGGGTGCATGACTCCCACATTCCGCGCGACGTGGCGGCGATCTTCGACCCGTTCGGCAACGCCGTTCATACGGCCCTGTCCTTCGACGTACTCGGCGAAGACATCCTCGTCACCGGCGCCGGTCCGATCGGCGTCATGGCGGCGGCGGTCGTGCGCCACGCCGGCGCCCGTCATGTCGTCGTCACCGACGTGAATCCTTACCGGCTGGAACTGGCTCGCCGCATGGGCGCGACGCTGGCGGTCGATGTGCGGACGCAATCGGTGGCCGACGCCCAGAAGCAACTCGGCATGCGCGAAGGCTTCGACGTGGGCCTGGAAATGTCCGGCAACCCCACCGCGTTCCGCGATCTGCTCGCCAACATGGCCCACGGCGGCAAGATCGCCATGCTCGGTATTCCTGAGAAGGAAATCGCCATCGACTGGAACGTGGTGATCTTCAACATGCTGACGATCAAGGGCATCTACGGCCGCGAAATGTACGAGACGTGGTACAAGATGACGGTCATGCTCCAGTCGGGGCTGGACGTCAGTCCGATCGTGACCCACCGCTATCCGTACCAGGAGTTCCAGAAGGGCTTCGACGCGATGCTCGCGGGGCAGTGCGGCAAGGTCGTGCTAACGTGGTGCGAAGGATAAGAGAGCTTGCCTCTCGGCGGATCGCGCCTAGAAAAGGTCGTGTGCCGCTTGCGGCTTAGCGGGACATGACCGCTAAGCCGCAAGCGGCAATCACAGACACCTGTTCCTCGACTGCGGTCGGGGTTTCTTTTTGCAGGACATTGTGAAAAAAATCACGATGTCGGCCAGTCCGGAAGCCGGAAATGGACTTCAACCTTTCCACCTACTATCCGGTTTTCCTCTTTATCGCGGTCATCTTCGCCTTCTGCGTGGCGGCGATGGCGGCGGCCCATCTGATCGGGCCGAAGAAGCACACGGCGGTCAAGGACATGCCTTACGAGTCCGGCATGGACCCGATCGGCGACGCCCGGCATCGTTTCGACGTGAAGTTCTACCTGATCGCCATTCTGTTCCTGGTGTTCGACGTGGAATTGCTGTTCCTCTACCCGTGGGCGGCGGCCTACCAGGAAGGGACGATCAACTTGCCGGACTTCCGCACGATCGTTTTCGTCGAGGTGCTGGCGTTCCTGGCGACCGTCGTCGTCGCTTACGTCTACGCCTGGCGGAAGGGGGTGTTCCGATGGCGGTAACCGGTCTGAACGACAGCGTGATCGTGACCTCGCTGGACAAACTGGCCAGCTGGGTGCGCAAGAACAGCCTGTGGCCGATGCCGTTCGCCACGGCCTGTTGCGGCATCGAGCTGATGGCCACCGGCGCCTCGCGCCACGACATCGCCCGCTTCGGCGCCGAGGCGATGCGCTTCTCGCCGCGGCAGTGCGACCTGATGATCGTCGCCGGCCGCGTGGTCATGAAGATCGTGCCGGTGTTGCAGCGTATCTGGATGCAGATGCCGGAGCCGAAGTGGTGCATCTCGATGGGCGCCTGCGCGTCGAGCGGCGGCGTCTTCGACACCTACTCCGTGGTGCAAGGCATCGACCGATTCATCCCGGTTGACGTGTACGTTCCCGGCTGTCCGCCCCGGCCCGAACAACTGTTGCAATCGGTGATCGACCTGCAGGACAAGATTCAGCGAACGGGCACGCTCATGGGCAAGGAGTTCCGTGCCCGCACGGCGTTGGAAAGCCCCAAGTCGCTGGCGCTGACGATCGATCCGAAGGACGCGCTGGTCGCGCCGGGGGACTACGCCAGCTCGACGCGCTTGCGGGATAAGTAGTCAACGGCGAGCGGGGGGGGGGCGGCCCCCCCGGGCCCCCCCCGGGGGGGGCGCCCCCCCCCCCCCCGCGGGGAAAGTCGGCCGTGACCAACCGGGACGCCACGCCCCCC
>JBBQPD010000544.1:0-4908 GCA_038331535.1 Gemmatales bacterium
GTCTACGCGGCAATCTTCCAGCACCGTGTTGTCGATGTGAACGCCGCGGAACTCCTTCGCGGCATAGTCCGGCCCCAGCACATCGACGACCGTTGGGTGCGTCGGCTGGTTGTGCGGCGGCACGAAGTAGCCGTGGACCTCCAGCGCCTGCTCCAAATATTCCGGGTACGTGAGCAGGAGCGCGTGGAGAGCCTTTAAGCGATAGTGCGGCACGGTCGCGTAGAGGTGGTGCGGCAGGTGGTAATCCTGGCCCATCGGAAAGACGGCGAAGTTGATGAAACGGTTGATGTAGAAGACGCGCGTGTTCGTCAGCCAGCCGCGGTCGCCGTTGCCGTGCTGCACCGTCTGGCGCAGGATCATGAAGAACGAGAAGGACGTGAAAATCGGCACCAGCCACAGGACGAAGTAGTAGAGCGCTGCCCATTGCCCCGTCAGCAGCTGCGTCCACGCCAGGGCGGTGAAGACGACCGTGATGTGCCCGACGCGCAGGACCGAGCTCCAGCGCGGCCCGATGACGGCATGAACGCGGCTCTGCATGAACTTCGAGTCGGGCAGCAGGGCGAACACGGCGGTGACGGCCGCGAACAGGAGCGGCGGCACCACCGCCAGCCAGAACGTCTGCGCGTAGGCCACCAGCGCCGTCAGGCTGAGGACCAGCGTCAAGATGTAAAGGACGCCGACGCGCACGGCCACTTTCGACGACTTCTGGCCTTTTTTCAGGTAGGGGCTGTGGTCGGTGCCGGTGGCGTTGTAGGCGGCGCGGACGCGCATGAACCGTACCAGGTTCGGCGGCCAGAGCTGCTTCAGCAGCGCTCGCCGGACTTCCTTTTTCGGCAGCGGAAACGGCAGCCGATGGCCGCTCGTCTCCAGCTGCGACACGTCCGGGTCGCGCAGCGGATCGTTGACGAACTGATGGTGCGCCAGGTGTTGCAACCGGTATAAGTGCGTGCTGCCGAAGATTGGGAACATGCAGAGCAGATCGGACCCCAACTCGTTGAGATAACGGTTGCGGAAGAGGATATGGTGGCTGCCCTCGTGCGCCAGACCGCTGAGGTTGTGCTGCCCGGCGCCGGCGAGCAGCGCGGCGACGAAAAAGACCGGCACGCTGACGAGCCACGACCAGCCGGCGGATTGGCGATACAGATCGAAGGCGACGGCCCCGCCGAGGACCAGCGCGAGAAAGAAGTAGGTGCGCAGAATGTAGTACAGGTTCGTGACGTTGTCTGTGCGCCGCAGCGCCTGCAATTTTTCCTTCAGTGCGGCGTCCTGGAGCGATCGGGCCGGCGGCGCGGTTAGCGTGGGACTCATGAGCGGCGACGCTCCTCTCGGAAAAGGGCCGTTCCGGCGGCCTGTTGGGGACGGCAATTTGCCTATCTTAACATGATGTCGGCAAAAAATGGAAGAGGGTTCCGACGGCGCGCGCGGCGACTCGAGTGCCGCTTGCGGCTTCGCTGTCGGACCTGCGAAGCCCTAAGCGGCAAATCCGCAGGGTGGCAGCACTGTGTCGCCTCCAGTAAAATGAGCAATCGTTTAACCGCAATCTTCGCGAGCGAGTCCCTCCCTATGGTGATCCCCACCGAGCCGATTGGCAGTATCCCGCGGCCCCTGCGGTTAATCGAGGCGGTCGCGGCGAGCGACGGCACGGACCCCAAGCTCGACGCACTTTATGAAGACGCGGTCCGCGACACGATCGCGCGCTTCGAGGCCACCGGCTCGCCGGTCATCACCGATGGGGAGCAGCGGAAGTATCACAACTTCTGGACCTACTGCGTCCACGGCATGCCGAACACGGCCGCCGACGGCTTTCAGATTCCGTTTTCGGCCGGCCACGTTCGGCGGATGCCGCGCTTGACGGCCGGTCCGTTCCGCTACAAGCGGCACGCCGACAGTTACCTGGATGTCGCCCTGCGCTACGCCCACGTTCCCGTGAAGCAGGCGGTCATTTCCCCCTCGGCTCTGAGCCTCATGTACCCTGCCGAGGAGATCCCCGGTTATTCCCGCGAGCAGTTCATCGACGACCTGTTGCGCGAGCACGAAACCGAGGTCCGCGCCTGTCTGCGGAAAGGCGCCTACAAGGTGCAGATCGATTTCACGGAGGGCCGGCTGGCGGTCAAGATCGATCCCTCCGGCAACCTTCTGCACAGCTTCATCGACCTCAACAATCTCGCGCTGGCGCGCTTCTCCGACGCGGAGCGGCAGCGCCTTGGAGTTCACACCTGCCCCGGCTCCGACCGCGACTCGACGCATAGCGGCGAGGTCGATTACGCCGAGCTGTTGCCCAGCCTCTTCCAATTGAAGGTCGGAAACTTCTACGTCGCGCTGGCGGGCGAGCAGGATCGCGTCCGCGTCCTGAAGATCATCCGCGCGCACCTGAAGCCGGGCCAGCGCGTTTTCGTCGGCGTCATCTCGCCGATTGACCCGCGCGTCGAGACGCCGGAGGAGGTCCGCGACCGCGTCCTCGAAGCGGCGCAGTACATTCCCCTGGACCAGCTAGGCACCTGTGACGACTGCGGGTTCTCGCCCTTTTGCGACGACACCACGACGACCCGCGACAAGGCCTTCGAGAAGATTCGGGCGCGTGTGCTCGGCACCGCGCTGGCGGCGGAACGCATCGGGAGCGGGTGATGCCGGAAATGGACGACGAAGAAAGTCGGCTGCGCGCCGTCACGCTTCAGAATGCCCAGAGCATTCTCCGCGCGCGTCAGCGCGCCGATCAGGAGCTTCTTGAGGCGAAGGAGGCGTTGCGGCAGCAGTCGGAGTGGCTGCGGATCACTCTCTCCAGCATCGGCGACGCCGTCATCGCCACCGACGCCGCGGGACGCGTGACGTTCATGAACGGCGTGGCCGAGTCCTTGACTGGGTGGGTCCAGGCCGAAGCGGTCGGGCGCTCCCTGCCGGACGTCTTTCACATCGTCAACGAAGAGACGCGCCAGACAGTCGAGAACCCCGTCTTGCGCGCCCTGCACGAGGGAGCGGTCGTGGGGCTGGCGAATCACACCGTCCTTCTCGCAACGGACGGGAAGGAGAGGCCGATCGACGACAGCGCCGCGCCCATGCGCGACGCGGACGGGGCCACGGTCGGAGCGGTCCTGGTCTTCCGCGACGTGACCGAGCGCAAGCGGGCGGAGGGGGACCAGGCACGGCTGGCGGCCATCGTGGAGTCGTCCGAGGACGCCATCATCAGCAAGTCCCTCGATGGCACCATCCGGTCGTGGAACGGCGGGGCCGAACGGCTGTTCGGCTACGCGGCCGACGAGGCTGTGGGGCGGTCTATCACCCTGATTATCCCGCCGGAGCGGCGCGACGAGGAGCGCATGATCCTGGAGCGGCTCTGCCGTGGGGAGCGGGTCGAGCACTTCGAGACCGTGCGCATGTCCAGGGAAGGCCGCCGTATCGACATTTCCCTGACAATCTCTCCCATCCGCAATGCCGAGGGCCGCATCATCGGCGCCTCGAAGGTCGCCCGCGACATCACCCCGCGCGTCCAGGCGGCGGCTCAGGCGGCTGAGGCGGGCGCGGCCAACGCCAAGTTCCGGGCTTTCTTCGAGCAGGGAACAAACTACGCGAGCGTGCTGGCCGTCGACGGCACGGTGGTCGAGGCGAACCGGCTCTGCCTGGACGCCTGCGGCTTCACCCGCGCAGAGGTCATGGGGAAGCCGTTCTGGGAATGCGGCTGGTGGAATCGGTCGCCGGTCTTGATGGAGAAGGTCCGGTCGGCTTGCCTCCAGGCAGCCGGGGGGCGGCAGTTCCGGGCGGAAACCAATTACTTCGTGGCCGACGGCGCCGAGCGGGTGGTGGAGTTAATCCTCGCTCCGGTGACGGACGAGACGGGTCGTGTCCTGTTCGTGGCCGCCACGGGCACGGACATCACGGACCGCAAGCAGATGGAGGACGCGCTCCGCGAGGCCGATCGGAAGAAGGATGACTTCCTGGCGTTGCTGGCGCACGAGCTGCGCAATCCACTCGCCCCGATCCGCAACGGCTTGCAGGTTATGCGGCTCGCGGGATCCGACGTGAACGTTGTTGCCCAGGCGCGCTCCATGATGGATCGGCAGCTGTCGCACATGGTACGGCTGATCGACGACCTGCTGGACGTCTCGCGCATCAGCCGCAACAAGATGGAGCTGCGCCGCGCGCGGATCCTGCTGGCGGACGTGGTGGCCAGCGCGGTCGAGACGGCACAGCCGTTGGTCGAGGCCGCGGGGCACGAGCTGACGCTCGCGCTGCCGCCGGAGCCGGTGTTCCTCGACGCCGACCTGACCCGGCTGGCGCAGGTCTTCAGCAACCTGCTGACCAACAGTGCCAAGTACACCGAGCGGGGCGGGCGCATCTGGCTGACCGCTGAGCGACAGGACGGCGAGGTAGTGGCGACGGTGCGCGATAACGGCATCGGCATCCCGGCCCGGTCGCTGCGCAGCATCTTCGACATGTTCAGCCAGGTGGATCGCAGCATCGAGCGGAGCACCGGCGGTCTCGGCATCGGGCTGGCGCTGGTTAAGGGGCTGGTCGAGATGCACGGCGGGACGGTAACGGCGGATAGCCCCGGCCCTGGCCAGGGCAGCACGTTCACCGTCCGGCTGCCGCTCTGGGAAGGCAGCCCCGCACACAAGCAGGAAGCGTCCGCGGGAAAACGGCGGGGGCCGATTCGCCGTGTGCTGGTGGTGGACGACAACCGGGACGGGGCGGCTTCGATGGCGCTGATGCTTCAGCTGCTGGGCAACGAGGTCCGCACCGCCCACGACGGGGTCGAGGCGCTGGAAGCGGTCGAAGCGTTCCGACCGGAGGTGATCCTGATGGACGTCGGCATGCCGCGCCTGAACGGACTGGAAGCGACGCGGCGCCTCCGCGCGTTGACGTATGGCAAAGCGATTACCATCATCGCGCTGACGGGCTGGGGTCAGGAGGACG
>JBBQPD010000545.1:0-4898 GCA_038331535.1 Gemmatales bacterium
CGGCAACGGCGACCGCGGCTGGCTGACGAACACGCGCGTCTTCTACATCAACCGTTTCATCAACTTCGCCGTCTTTCCGATGGGCCAGGATTACCACCTGCCGCACCACCTCTACGCGACGGTGCCGCACTATCGCTTGAAGGCTCTCCACGCGCTCCTGCTCACCTACCCGGAATATTTGGAGCAGGCGCTGGAGGTCCACGGCTACTTCGTGCCGCCGCACGACCCGCCAACGCACCCGACGGTCGTCGATGTGCTGGGGCCGGACTATGCCGCGAAGGAGTTCCGCGGCGTTCACATCGACAACACGGTGCTGGAAGATTTCCGCGTGGACGAGAAGGCCGCGATTCTCCAAGAAGGCGCGGCCGAAGCGCGCCGCCTGACGGAACAGGCCGAGCGGCGGTGAGCAGATCGCAAGTCAAGCCGCCGAAGCGTCCAACCGCCCACTATTGCCGTCGATAAGTCAACTGGCGAAACTCTGCGAGCGGATTGTTCCCGTCTCTCAGTGCAACACCGCTCACGGATTCACGGCGTCCGGCGTCCAGACGGACACGGTATCATGCGCAAAGTCGATTTCCACCTTCAGGCCCGCGGTACGCAAGGCCCTTATTCCTATCAATGGACGCTGGAACTGCGGATCAGGAATGAAAGGGACATCCTGAAACGGAAGACCCCGATGCAGAACGATGCGATAGGGATCGGGCGGTGAAACCGGCAGGTTGCTCACCAGCCAAAGATCAACGTCCCGCACCGGGACAATCGCCTTGCCTGTGATGGTGCGAATTGTCATGGGCTGAGGCATCCGACCCGAATCGGGATCGAGTCCCGCCAACACCAGGTGATGTCGCCAAGCGAATGCCTCACCCCGATTGCCAGTATCCAGCACCCATTCTTGTACCCGCGCGACGGGCGGTGCGACTCTCAACGTCGGCTCCGCGACTATCACTGGCAATACCTCCGTCCAGTAGGACAGCGGAGGTGAACGGGTCGGGTCCGTCCAGCAGTGAAGCGGTAGCCGATCGATAAACAAGGGCATGAGATGGCGTCCGGCCATGGCATCAGTCAAATACGACGGGGCCGAGAGTCATCTCGGTTTCTTGGGGTTCGATACAGAAGATCACGAACTCGTCACGCTGCAAGCCACGTTGAAAGCATTCCTGATATAGCTCGTGCTTGTGCCGGGCCAGACCGAGTTGCTGATCGCCCTGGTAGGCGACCCACTGACCGGGACGCTCGCCCCACAAGCACGCCAAATCCCGCTGAAAGGTTCGCAGCGCCTGCTGGTTTTGGTCGGTAAGTTGTTGGGTGGTCATAGGACGCTTTCGGTTGAAAAATAGAGCACGAAGGCACAACCTATCCTAGAAACAATAGGTTAGGTGTTTCTCACGCGTGGGTGCCATGCCACCCGAAACCAGTAATTTATTTTGGCGCAGCGCCCTACACCAAATATCCTCTTTGGTGGTGAGCTTCGCAACGAGGAATGTCGCCGCTTTAAGGTGCATTTCTTATAGACGCCTCCCGAAAGTCCAAACATGCAGGACACGTACCAGAGAGGGTAAACGAATCTCGAAGGTTATCCCCAGAGGAGGCTGAAACAGAATTCGTTGATTATGGGGGCGCGACTCACCTTGATTATTTGGATCGAGTTCGAGCAGCTGGTCGATAGCGTGAGCAGCGGCAGTGATCGCCTGACGTTGGGTCGAATCGGCGTCGATCCAAACCGCTGCCAATTCGTTTAAGGCCTCCTGAAGCCATACGACTCGGAACATCACAGCTTCTCCAGGTAGGCCAGAACCTCAGCTGTCGAATACGTCTTTTCATCAGACGCGGAGCGGCGCTGCAACTCCTCCTCGCTCACTTGCGGTTCGAGTGGCTTGCAGCCCGTCAGGTCCGGAGCAGGGAAAACTCGGCCCACGATGCGGCCGGATTCGTCGCACAACTCCACCGCTTGAGAAAGGTTGTTGAGCTTGCTCCGCAATGTCGCGTCCAGCAGGATTCGAGTCATGGATTGCTCCTCGCCCGTTGCTCACCGGATTACTTTTACAACCCGTGCATTCTACTCCCCGCCTCGACGGTTCGCAATTGATTCACACCACTCTCCGCCCCGCGACAAACACCTCCCGCACGCCCAGCCCCGCATCCAACACCACCAAATCCGCCCGTTTCCCCATGCCGATGCTACCCGTCAGCGCCTCGACGCCCGCGATGCGCGCCGGCGTCAGGCTCGCCATGCGCAGCACCTCGACGAGCGGCGCGCCGGTCAGCCGCTGAAACGTCCGCACGCACTCGTCCATGCCAACGACGCCAGATGCCAGCGCCTTGCCGTCGAGCGTGACGCCGACGCCATTCTCGCGCACGATCGGCTCGCCGCCGTCACGCGGGCCGAAGATGTATTCGCCGTCCGGCATGTCGAGCGCCCGGTTGCAATCGGTCACCAGCGCCAGCCGATCCGGTCCCTTCACCTTGTAAGCCAGTAGCAGCAATTCGCGCTGCAAATGCTTGCCGTCGGCGATGACCTCGGTCGTCAGCTCGTCGAAGTAGAGCGTCGCTTCCATCAGGCCGCCGCGCATTGGGTACGTCTGCTCCAGGCGCAGGCGGGCGCGGTCGGACATGGCGCAAAAGAGATGATCGACGTGGCGCACGCCCCAGCCTACCGCCGCCTCGACCTGGTCGAACGTGGCATAGGAATGGCCGGCGTTGCAGCGGATGCCGCGCGCTCGACAGGCCCGCACGAACGCCTCGGCGCCGGGCAATTCCGGAGCGACCGTCGCCGTGGCGATGCTATCCGCGTAGTCGAGATACGCCCGGTATTCGTCCGGCACCGGCGGCCGCAGCGCCGCGGCAGGATGGCAGCCGCGCGCCTCCCGCGCGAAATACGGGCCATAAAAGTGGGCGCCGAACACGGCCGCGCCGCCGGTGTCCTCGGTTTTGAAACGCCGGCACAGGTCGAGGACGACGAGGTGCTGATCGTGCCGGGCGACGGTGGTCGTCGGCAGCAAGCCGGTTGTGCCGTGGCGGGCATGAGCACGGCAGACAGTTCGAAAAGCGTTGGCGTCGCCGTCCATGAAGTCGGCGCCGGACCCGCCGTGAACGTGGATGTCGAAGAAGCCCGCGGCGAGATAGTTTCCTTGCAGATCGATGATCTCCGCGCCCGCTGGCTCTTCCGGTGCGTCGGCGTGCATGGCCGTGATAATGCCGTCGTCCACCGCGACTGCGCCGCCGGGCAGCATCCGATCGGGAAGGACGATGATGCCGTTGTGGAAGAATTGCGTGGGCATGGCAACACCCTCGCCGCTTGCGGCTTAGCGGTATTACCCGCCAAGCCGCAAGCGGCAGTCTCACGGCGTCCAGTCGCTCGTCGGCGTGACGGCCAGGCAAAACGCCGCCAGCAGCCGGGCCGCCCGGTCGAGGTCGACCAGATGCACGACCTCGACCGAGCTGTGCATGTAGCGGTTCGGAATGCCGACCAGCGCCGTCGCCACGCCGTCGCGCGACAGCTGGATGGCGTTGGCGTCGGTGCCGGTGGCGCGCGGGGCGCCGCGCACCTGCACCGCGATCTCCTTCTCCTTCGCCGCCTCCTGCAAGCGCTCGAAGACGCGCGGGTTGATGTTCGGGCCGCGGAACAGCACCGGCCCGCCGCCCAGCTTCGTGTCGCCCAGCTGCTTCTTGTCGTTGCCCGGTGTGTCGGTAGCGTGCGTCACGTCCACCGCGATGCCGACGGTCGGATCGATGCCGTAGGCGCTCGTCGTTGCCCCGCGCAGGCCGATCTCTTCCTGCACCGTCGAGACGCAGTAAACCGTCGCCTGCAGCGCCTGGCCGTGCAGCAGCCGCAGCGTCTCCATTACCGTCCACAGGCCGACCTTGTCGTCCATCGCCGGTGAGGAAGCCAAATCGTTGCGCAGCGGCCGATAACCAAGCGCGAACGTGACCGGGTCGCCGGGCGTGATAATCTCTTCGGCGTCCTTGCGGTCCTTGGCGCCGACGTCGATCCACACGTCGGTGAACTGCGGCACCTTGTTGCGTTCCTCGTTGGTCATCAGGTGCGGCGCCCGCCGGGCGATCACGCCGGCGATTGGCCCACCCTTCGCCCAGACGGTGAGGTTCTGACCGAGCAGGATCTGCATGTCCCAGCCGCCGATGGGCTGCACATAGAGGAAACCGTTGTCGTCGATGTGCTGCACCATGAGGCCGATCTGGTCGCAGTGGCCGGCGAGCATGACGCGCTGTGAGGACTCTCTGCCGCTGACGGGGTAACGGATCGCGAGGACGTTGCCGTGCCGGTCGGTGCGGACCTCGTCGGCATAGGCCGACGCCCACTCGCGGACCACGTCCTGCACGGGTCGTTCGTAGCCGGAGGGACTGGGCGTTTCGAGGAGGCGCTTCAAAAAAGCGTGCGACGGTTCGTGCATGGCGGGAAAACCTGCGTGCCGGGGCGGAGGGATGATGGGGGGTATCTTACAGCGCACTTTCGAGCGTGTCTTTTCGCGCATGAATCGGGTAAAATGCCGCGGAAGGAGGTAGGTATGAACATCCGACTGACCGAGCAACAGCAACAAGTACTCGATGGCGAAAAGGAAGCAGCGCCGCGCGTCATCGACCCGCGGACCAACACCGCTTACGTCCTCATCCCAGAAGCGGACTATGTAGCCGTGCGGGAAATCCTTGAAGACGAGCGGCAACAGCAGGCGCTTCGGATAGTCGCCCTGCAGAACGCGGCCGGCCGCATGGATGAATCGCCATGATCCGTCCCGGCGAAATGCCCGCGGCGCCAGCCAAGGACGTCCTTCTCCTCGTTCCCAAACTCCGTTTGGGAACGCACTCCGCGAAACTCTGTTTCGCGATTCTGTAAGTGCTGACACGGGAAACGGAGTTTCCCGGACAGCGTTCCCAAACGGAGT
>JBBQPD010000546.1:0-4888 GCA_038331535.1 Gemmatales bacterium
GCCCTGAGTCACTCCCCAGCCACTATCGCCGCTGCCACCGAACGGCGTCGCCGGATGAGCCGTCGGCACGACCGCGTCGTTCACCGTCACCATGCCGCTCCGCAGACGGGCGGCGATCGGGCCAGCCTTCGCTGGGCTGCCCGTGAACACCGACGCCCCCAACCGAAACGGGCAGCCGTCGTTCATCGCCAGCGCCTCGTCGAGCGTGTCGAACGGGAGCACCGCCAACAGTGGAGCAAACGACGCCTCCCGACAAACGGCCATCTCCGGCCGAACGTCGATCACTACAGCCGGCGTCAGTGCATTCGGATCGCCGTTCTTCGAGTCGCCAGGTTCGGTCAGCAGCCGTGCCCCGTCCACGATTGCGCCACCGATGAGACGTCGGGCCTGAGTCGCCTGAGACGGCAGCGCCAGCGACTGGCTGCTCGCCGTTTCGGCCAGCGGTTTCAGCGCATCGCAAAAAGCCGTGTACACCGGCCGGGCGACGAAGCTGCGGCGAACGGCGATGCAGGTCTGACCTCGGTTGACGGTGGCGCCGAACCACGCCGCCAGGTGTACGTCGGCGTCGTCCAGCACGAACTGGGCGTCGCAGCCGGATAGCTCCATCGTCGAGCTGATGAGCCGTTCGCCGAGTCGGGCTGCGAGCTTACGGCCGACCGAAGCCGAGCCGGTGAAGACGACATGATCGACGTCGGCCTCGGCGAGCTGTAATCCAGCCTCGCGCGTCGCTGGCATCATCGCGAACAGGTCGGCGGGAAAGCCTGCCTTGAGGAAGAGGCCATGCAGCACCGCCGCGAGAGACGGGGCGACCTCCGACGGCTTCCAGAACACGGCATTGCCGGCAGTGAGCGCTTGCACGATCTGCACGCCGTTGAGGAACAGTGGGTAATTCCACGTCCCGATGATGCCGACGACGCCGCGCGGCCGGCGATGGATGACATCGTGCTGCCCCCACAGCCACAGCGGCCGGCTCCGGCTCGACACCTTGCGCGGCCGGAGTATCCCTGCCGCCTCGCACTCGAGGAAGCGGCAAGCGTCGGCCGTCGGCAGCACCTCGCCGCCGATGGTTTCCTCCACCTTTTTGCCGAGATCGCGCGCGATAGCGGCGCAGAGCGCGTCGCATTCGGTGACGAACAGGTGGCGCAGCGCGCGCACGTGCCGCAAGCGCTGGCGGACGGTCGTCGTGTCCCAGGCGCGCTGGGCGATACGCGCACGCCGCGTTTGCTCCTCGACGGCGGCCGGTGGGGAGTTGGAGGTCATGGGCGTAGTATACTGGATCGGGATGGGCGCTGAAACGAGGAGGGCCACCGCCATGTCCGTCGTCTTTCGCACCACGCGGCGCGTCGAGTTCGCCGACACCGACATGGCCGGCATCGTTCATTTCGCCAACTTCTTCCGCTACATGGAGGCGGCCGAACACGAATTCCTGCGCTCGCGCGGCCTGTCCGTCGCGATGGAATGGGAGGGCGTTTACCTCGGCTTCCCGCGCGTCTCCGCGTCCTGCGACTTCCAGAATCCCGTTCGCTTCGAGGACGTTCTTGATGTGGAAATCGAGCTGGTCCGCATCGGCGGTAAGTCACTCTCTTTCGACTGCACGTTTCGCCACGGCGAGCGGCTGATCGCGCGCGGCAAGCTCAGCACGGTCTGCTGTCGCCTCCGGACCGGTCAACCGCTCGAATCGATCGAGATCCCGGCCGGCATCCGCGAACGACTGTCCGCAAGCAATCCGTGACCGCGAGCTTGCGGCCATTGAGTTGAGGAGCCACGCACGAAGTAAGCGGGTCTTCACTCCGCTTACTTCGTGCGCGGCTCCAACAATGGGTGGTCTTCTTCCTTTCCTGGGCAGTCTGAAGCTGCCAAGCAGTGCGTCCCGGAAAGATTGTTCGGCTTTTCGATAGCCGGCAGACGCAACGTGAAGCGGCTGCCTTGACCGGAGGAAGATTCCACCGTTATCTCGCCGCCGAGCGCGATCGCGATACGCTGAGCGACCGCCAAACCGAGACCAACGCCGGGTTTGCCGAGGCGCCGAACGTCGGCCGCGCGGTAGAACGGCTCGAAGATGTGTGGCAGGTCCGCGGCGGCAATGCCGCGTCCTTCGTCCGATACGGTCAGCAGGATCACACCGGCAGTGCGTTCCAGCGACACGGTGACGAGGCTGCCAGGCTCGCTATATTTCAAGGCATTTTCCAGGAGATTGTCGAAGAGTTGTCCGAGCAGGATTGGTTGAGCGCGTACGACAAAAGGACCGCCGAGCGCCGATTCTGTCCTCAGGTCGGACGCCCGCTCGTCGCCGGACCAGCGGCCGAGTTGTAGGGGGAGCCAGGTCGTCAGATCCATTTCTTCCAGGATGCCTGGACCGGCTTCGAGGTCGGCGCGCGTCAAGAATAGCAGTGCCTCCACGATCTTGTGCAGATGACTGGCCTGACCGTAAGCGAGTTCGAGAGTCTGTCGATATGCTTCAGCCGGGCGGTCGCGGCGCAGGGCCACTTCGATCTGGCCGAGAAGGGCCGTCAGCGGCGTCCGCAGCTGGTGCGAGGCATCGCCCGTAAAGCGGCGCTGGCGTTCGAACGCCTCTTGCAACCGGTCCAGCAGGCCATTGAAGGCGCGTTGCAGGTCGGCCAGCTCGTCGCCCGTTCCTGTCTCCGACAAGCGCGCCGCGAGGTCGGTCGCGTTCATGGCGCGGGCAGAAACGGCCATGCGGCTCAACGGGGATAGCGCGCTTCCGGCGAGGCGCCTTCCCGCCAGGGCCGCCGCCAGCCACACTCCGATCGACAGCCCGGCCAACGCCGTTCCAAGAGTCTGCAGCGTCCGCTCCAAAGGAGCCAGGGACAGGCCGGCCGTCAGCACCAGGGCACGGTGCCGGCCGGCCGTGAGCGTCACATGCTCGTCGGCCTCTAAGCGGAGATTCGCCAAGTACCAGGGCGCGCCATCAGGCCCCGTGGCCGAAGTCGCTATGCCCGGTTCCTCCGAGAGAGTCGCCAGCTTCTCGTCACCGAGGTTCGCGGAGCGCCCAACCGACTTGCCGTTGTCGCCGACAACGGTCCAGCGCACCTGGTCCGCCGCCGAGTCTTGTCCGAGTGTCAGGTGATGTTCGAGAGGCTCCCATTCGAGGCCGTGTTCGTCGCGTTCGGCTGCGGCTGCTAACGTGTCCAGCGCCGCGCGCAACCGCTCTTCTGTCTGCCGATGAAAGTGCCCGCGCGCCAGGAAGTAGAGCGACAGGGAAAAGCCCGCGAGCACGAGCGCCAGCGTCGTCAGAAAGAACGCCGAGAGCCGGGCGTTGAGACTCATGCCTCACCTCCCGACCGGACGCCGAACAGGTAACCCCGACCGCGGAGCGTATGGATGAGACGGGGGCCGTGCGCCTCCAATTTTCGGCGCAGCTCCATGACGTGGACTTCGAGCGTGTTCGACAGGCCGTCGTAGCGCTCGTCCCAGACGTGTTCGTAAATCCGCGTCCGGGTCAGCACTTCGCCGGGATGGCGCAGAAAAAAGAGGAGCAGCGACTCTTCCTTGGCCGTCAGGATCAGCGGCCGACCGTCGCGCTCGGTCCGCCGGGTGGCGAGATCGAGGCGCACGCCCGCATGATTCAGAACGGTCGCACCGCCGTCGCGGCGCCGGACCATGGCGCGGACGCGGGCCAGCAATTCCTCGAACGCGAACGGCTTGCACAGGTAATCGTCCGCCCCGCAGTCCAGGCCGCGCACGCGGTCCGACACGGCGTCGCGAGCCGTGAGGAACAGTACCGGAGTGGATCGGTCCGTTTGGCGGAAGCGGCGGAGAAGTGATAACCCATCCGGACCGGGCAGCCACCAGTCGAGCAGCACGGCATCCCATTCGCCCGTGTGCAGCGCGTGCCACGCTGACTCGCCATCGGCGGCGTGTTCGACGGAGAACCCTTCTTCGCGCAAGCCGCGGACCAGGAAGTCCGCGATTTCCGCCTCGTCTTCGACGACCAGAATGCGAACGCCCATGCTGCACCCGTCGCCGGCCGGAGAACTCTCCGGCCGGCGCCTCGCGGACATTACTTCTTGTCGTCTTTCTTCTTGTCGTCCTTCTTCTCATCCTTCTTGTCGTCTTTCTTCTTGTCGTCTTTCTTGTCGTCCTTCTTGTCGTCTTTCTTGTCGTCCTTTTTCGTCTCTTCTTCGAGGAACTTGCCGGTCGGGTCGAAGCTGACTTCGAGCGTCTTCTTGTCGGCGGTCACGATGATCGCTTCGTACTTGACGATCTTGTCGGCGCCGTCGCCGATCTCCTCGGCCAGCTTGATGGTCGCCTTGGGGTATTTCTTCTCCAGCGCTTCGGCGACGGGTTTCGGCAGATCCTTGATGGCGATCTCTTTTTCCACCGACACGATCTTGCCGTCGGGGGTGACCGTCACGTCCATCTTCTGGTCTTTGAGCGAGATATTCAGCTCGTAGACGACCTTGCCGTCGCTCTTCTCGGTTTCGGCGCCGATCAGCTTGGCGTCCGGGAACTTGGCCTTCACGGCGTCGAGGACCGCCTTGGGCACCTTGTCGAGCGGCACCTTTTCCTCGTCGTCCGCGAGCGCAACCCTGCTCGTCAGCGCCAACATCAAGGCCAGTGCCACCAGCACGGAAACCATCCTGCTCATGTCGTCTCCCCGTGTTGAAATCAGCGCGGCAACGGCAGCCTCCGGCATGGAGATACGTCTCGTTGCCGCTGAAGGAAAGATAGTCGAAACGTCTGAGCCGGCAGTGAGACGACGATAAAATCGACCTTATACTCCTCAATGGCCGGGACGGATCAAAGGAGCCGCGGGGGGGGGGGGAGGGGGGACGGGCCCGCCGCATGGTGGGGGGGGCCGGGGGGGGCGGCCCCGCCCGCCCGCGGGGGACAAAGGGGCGGACGGAACCCCAGAAGGGCGCCCCCC
>JBBQPD010000547.1:0-4885 GCA_038331535.1 Gemmatales bacterium
ACTGCCGGACCTGATCGAAAATCTAGATGTCTACGTTAATAGGTTGGCCGCCAACACGGTCACGGTTGATCTAACCCCATACTTGTCAAGGGGCTCCGGTTTGTCAGTCGACCATTTCGCAGCCGCGTTCCTCAACCAGTACAGGCCGTTGGCTACCCCTAAGCAAATCCACGGGCTTCCAGTCTCGGCCGACGCGACCGTGCTGTTCTACAACAAGGATATGTTTCAGAAGTTCGGCGTGGAGACGCCGAAGGCGACATGGACCTGGTCCGATATGTGGGCCGCGTCTAGGACGATGACGCAGACCGGAGCTGGGAAGTATTTCGGTCTGGTACTACCCGACCCCTGGCAGGCGATTTACAACCCGCTGATCGTTTCTTATGGCGGTTACGTCTACGATAGCCAGAAGAACAGTTGCGGAATTGGCGACAAGCCAGCCGTAGCTGCATGGGAGGAGCTCCTTCGTCCATTCTTGGACGGAAGCATTGCACCCTACGACGTGGCAACGACGTCGGCTCCGACATTCGATAGCGGAAAGGTCGGCATGGATATTACGGTGCGAGCCGCAGTTCCGGCCTATCGCTCCGCCCTCGCCTCTGCCGCGTGGGACGTGGTAGAGATGCCCATGATCAACGGCGTTCGGCCAGTGGGAGGGGGGAGCTACGGGCTGTCGATGACCAGCACCTCGTCAGTGAAGGATGCCACGTGGAAGTTCCTTACTTGGTTGTATGATGACAGCGGCGGAATGCAGCTCCTGGAAAAGACGTACGGCGTGGTCCCGGCGACCACCGATGGCATCAATTCCGGGATTTGGCGCAAGCTCCCTCCTCCGCCTGCAAACTACGCGGCCTTCGCAGCGGCCGTCGGCGACGCCAATATCGCGCCTTCATTGCCCGGTCGGGCTCAAGGAGTTCTCGACGACTCAGTCCGAACGGCCACGCAACAGGTAGTGCTGAAAGGAAGCGACGTTGCCGCGGCGTTTGAAGCCGCTGCCGCCCAGGTCAACGACGCTTTGAAGACCGCGTAGTGGGCCGACGCCTTGAACAAGTCGAATCTTCAACAGCCAGCTGACTCAACCGGCAGGACGTACGTCAACAGTCGCCACGCGTCGCAGCTTGGACCGACTCCCTCGAAGAAGCGTGTCTCGGTGCGAAACACCGCAGCAGCACTGGCGTTCGTCGCGCCGAACGCGGTTATGTACGCACTCTTTGTGATCACGCCTGCAGGTGCGGGAATTGTCCTCGGCTTCTTCAAGTGGGACCTATTCGGGAGTCCGCGCTGGTCAGGCGTCGACAACTACAAGCGGCTGGCCCACGATCCACAGCTCCTGAACGCGTTGGGAAACTCGCTCGAGTACCTGGCACTCGGAGTCATTCCGACCGTGCTCGGGGGATTCATGGTCGCAGTGCTGATCAACTCCAGGATGCGCGGAGTCGCAGCGGTCCGAACCGCATACTTTGTCCCGCTCGTCGTGTCCTCCTCGGTCTCGGCGGTGCTGTGGTCGTATCTCTACCAGCCAGACGTGGGGATGGTGAACCGTGCGCTGGGACTCCTCGGAATCACCGGGCCTGCGTGGCTGTCCAACACCACGTATGCTCTTCCCGCTCTCACGGTGACCCTTATCTGGCTTTCTCTGCCCATCGTCGCAATACTGTACCTAGCGGCTCTGCAAAGGATTCCGGAGGAGATCTATGACGCTGCCAGCATTGACGGGGCCGGCGTATGGACTCGGCTATGGCAGATCACCTGGCCGAACGTCACGGCGATGACCATGCTCGTCTTCGTCCTGGAAATACTTGACTTCTTGAGTTCGCCGGTCCAGATCTCTCTGATCATGACACACGGCGGCCCACTGGACAGTACCGAGCCACTTTCGCTATACGTCTACAAGCTGGCATTCGAACAAAGCGACGTGGGCTACGCGGCCTGCGTATCCACCTTTCAGTTCCTGATTGTCATTTTGCTCGGGCTGGTACTCCGCTCGACCGGTGCTCTGCGCTGGAGCAGGGGATGAGAAGTCGCACGCGCACGCGCTCCATCCACTGGATTGCTATTCTAATCGGAGCGGTCATTATGCTCGCTCCACTCCTGTATATGGTATCGGCATCGCTGATGACCCCCACGGAGGTAAACGATTATCCGCCAAGGTTGTTCCCCTCGGGCTTGAATTGGGGCAGTTACGCGGAGGCCTACAAATATCTGACAACCCGGACCATTCTGAACTCGTTCATCTTCTGCATCGGGATACTCCTCACTCAACTGGTGGTCGGTCTCCCCGCGGGTTTTGCTCTGGCGAAGATCCCTTTCCGAGGATCTGCGCTTCTGCTCGGGTTCTTCATCGTTCCGATGTTCTTGCCCAACGACATTTCGCTGATCCCGCTCTACATCGTGACGCGTGAACTCGGGATCGTCAACACATACGCCGGTATGATCATACCTATTGCGGGATCGACGGCGTTTGCGACGCTGCTCTTTAGACAGTCGATCGTGAACCTACCAAATAGCCTGGTGGACGCTGCTCGGATTGATGGCGCGGGATGGGGGCGTGTGCTTGTCAGCATTGTTCTGCCCTTATCCAAGCCTGCCATCGCTACTTACAGTTCGATAACATTCCTCACGGCGTGGAACATGTATATCTGGCCGCTTATCGTGGCCCCGGATCCAAACCTACGCGTCGTTCCAGTCGCGCTCGCCCCACTAGCCCAAGGGAATTTCCAAGAATTCGTCACGCCGAACGTGACCATGTCGGCGGCTGTCATTAGCACGCTACCAGTCCTAGCCGTATTCCTTCTTTCGCAGAAGTGGTATGTTCGCGGCCTTGCCGGCAGCGACTTGTGACGAGTGCCTCTCGCCGCCTCAATGAGGGGGAGGGGCATTGGAGACGTTGTTGAGGCGGTCTTGGTCGTCACCGGACAGGTCTCGTCCCGACTGAGCGCGGCCCTGACCCAGCAGCATGGCAACCCCTTAGCCATGCTCGGGGTCGCGCTCATCGTCTTCCCAAGCTCGCCCTGGGGATGTCTGGCTTCGAGACCGGCGTCGCGGTGATGCTACACGTCCGGGGCGACGTCGACGACACGGAGACGGCGCCTGCTGGGTTCCGCCGCGTCGCTGCATCCCGATGCCGACCTTGCATGTGCTGCGGTCAAGATGGCCGTGGCTGCGCGTGGCGGACGGGACGCGATCTGGCCCGAGGACGAACCCGAGCGGGTCCTCTTTCACACCGACCGCGGCCCGACGGGCGGATTCCAGTGGTCGTCGCAACACCTCGACGAGAGGGGTGTGCGCGATGGCATGGCCGACGGATCGCAGTACGCAGTACACGGGACGGCCGGCGATGCGGTCGCCTGGGCGGCCTTCGCCGCCGCGTGAGGTCGAGCGGGAGTTCTGGCGGCTGATCGCGACGGGTGTCTCGAGCGAGGTTGCGGCTGGTGTTGTTGGCGTGTCGGCGCCGGTGGGGTCGCGGTGGTTCCGTCACGGTGGCGGCATGGCACCCATGAGTCTGGCCGAGCCCACGGGCCGGTGCCGGTACCTGTCCTTCGCTGAACGTGAGGAGCTCGGGCTGCTGAGGGCTCGGGATCTCGGGGTGCGGGAGATCGGCCGCAGGATGGGCCGGTCCCCGTCGACGATCTCTCGGGAGCTGCGCCGCAACGCGGCCACCAGGTGTGGGCAGTTTGTTTACCGGGCGTCGGTGGCGCAGTGGAAGGCCGAGATCGCCGCCAAGCGGCCCAAGACGGCGAAGCTGAAAACTAATGCGCGGCTCCGTGTCTACGTGCAGCAGCGCCTCGCCGGGACGGTCACCGACGCGCAGGGACGACCGATCCCGGGCCCGAATGTGCCGTGGGCGGGCCGGCGTCACGGCCGGCGGGCCGACCGACGATGGGGGGTGGCCTGGAGCCCGGAGCAGATCAGCCATCGACTCAGGGTCGACTTCCCCGATGATGAGTCGATGAGAATCTCCCATGAGGCCATCTACCAGGCTCTTTACGTTCAGGGCCGCGGTGGGCTGAAGCGTGAGCTGTCCGCGTGTCTGCGCACTGGACGAGCGTTGCGGGTGCCGCAGGCCAGGACTCGTGGCCGAGGCAAGAAGTTCGTCACGCCCGACATCTTGATCGCCAACCGGCCCGAGGAAGTCGACGCCCGGGCCGTGCCCGGACACTGGGAAGGCGACCTGATCATCGGTCTGAACAAGTCCGCCATCGGGACCCTGGTCGAGCGGACCACCCGATACACGATGTTGCTCCACCTGCCCCCGATGGAAGGCCACGGCACCATCGAACCGACCAAGAACGGGCCGCCCCTAGCCGGGCACGGCGCCAAGGCTGTCAACGACGCCATCGCCGCCCAGTTCAAGACGCTGCCAGAGCAGCTACGCACATCGCTGACCTGGGACCAGGGATCGGAGCTGGCCCAGCACGCACAACTACGAATCGACACCGGGTTGCAGATCTACTTCTGCGATCCTCACTCGCCCTGGCAGCGCGGCAGCAACGAGAACACCAACGGACTCCTCAGGCAGTACTTCCCGAAGGGAACCGACCTCTCGCGCCACTCCGTCAGCGACCTCGCCGCGATCGCCGCCACCCTCAACAGCAGACCCAGGAAAACCCTGAAGTGGCAAACCCCAGCCGAGACCTTCAACCAGCTACTATCCGATCCACAAGCCGGTGTTGCATCGACCCCTTGAACCTAAGCTGACCTTCTCCGACGACGAGTTCCGCCAGGGCATCGAGGCCGAGACCGGCATCCGTCCGCCATGGGCCGCGGAGGCGTTCTCCGACGTCGAGGGCGACGTCAAGCAGTCGATCAGACGGATCAAGGCTTCCCCGTACGTCCCACACACGGACGCCGTCCGGGGCTTCGTGTTCGACGTGGCGACCGGAGCGTT
>JBBQPD010000548.1:0-4877 GCA_038331535.1 Gemmatales bacterium
GGAGCGCTACGCCGGGGCGGACGGATTGTGCGCCCCGGAAGCGCTCGATGACTGGCTCGAATGGACGGGACGATTCACAGTACTGCGCGGCCCGGTCAGCATACCGCTGCTGGGCACGCGGCCGGAGAAGGACCCGCTTCGGGCCGTACTGCCTGACAAGCCGATCCTGTCGAAATCGTCGGCCGACGCCTGGAAGCGCTGGACGGATGACCCGGCCCATGTGCGCTTGCTCTTCTGGGTGTGGGTCGGCTCTCTCGCCGCGCTAACTGTCGGCTTTTGCACGCGGCCGGCCACGATCCTGGCGTGGCTGCTGACGCTCAGTTTCATGCAGCGCCTCAAGTGGTTGAACAACGGCGGCGACAGCATCCTCGGCCTGGCCCTGTTCTACCTGATGTTTACGCCCTCCGGAAAAGTGTGGTCTCTCGATTCCTGGCTGTGGCGCCGCAAGCAGGCGCCGGACGCCGCGACGGTCCCGGTCTGGCCGGTGCGCCTCATGCAATTCCAGATTTGCATGGTGTACCTGTTCACCGGCCTGGTGAAGGTGACCTACGGGTGGCCGGAAGGAAAGAGCCCGGCGGACGGCATCAAGGAACACGACTGGCTGAACGGCAGCGCGGTGTACTGGGTGCTCAACGACGTGGCGCTGAACCGCTTTCCGTATTCGGCGGTGCCGATCCCGCTCTTCATCTGCAAACTGTTATCGTGGGGGACGCTGCTGTTCGAGATCGGCTTCTCCTTTTTCGTGCTGTTCCGCCGCGTTCGACCGTGGCTGCTGCTGTGCGGCGTCGCGTTCCACCTCGGTATCTGGATACATACGGAAGTCGGCTATTTCAGCCCGGCGATGCTGTGCTGGTACGTGCTCTTCCTCCCCGACGGGACGGCGCGCCGTTTCTTCGCGCGCTTCAAACGACGAGAAAAAGGGACTAACCACAGAGACACAGAGGTCACAGAGAAATTAAAAGGCAAAATCAAGTCGGGGGATATTCTTTCTCGGTAGAATGCTCTGGGTATTCCATTTTGTCTTGGTCTTTCTCTGTGTCCTCTGTGCCTCTGTGGTTAATCTTCCTTTTCGCCAGAGGTCGGGTCATGCGCACGCCACTCGCGTTTTTGAGGTTCGTCGCCAAGTCGGCGCTCAACGCCGTCGGCGGGGGCGTTGCCGGCGATTTCGCGGTGGAATTTCTGCCCGACATGGCCCGCGACGTGTGGGATTGGTGGCGGCGCGGCCGTAAGCCGGAGGAGATGCGCGCCGAGCTTCAGCAGCTTGCCCAGGCGCCTGCCGAAGAGATTCGCGTCGCCATCGCGGCCGTCGCGGCCGAAGCCGCGGCCGACCGGCCGCCGGAAGTGCAGAAGGCGCTGTCGATTTACCTCGAACAGATTCCCGGCGTCATCCGCCAGTCGCTGCGCCGACCAGCCGACCCCGGCGGCCAGACCGTTCCCGCCGGGCTGGAGTTCGATCGGCCGGAAAACCTGCTGCGTTTCTTGCCGGCGCGGCTGCCGCGCTTCAAGCCTGGCGACCGGCCGCCGGGCGTCGGCGACTGGGAGCTGGTGGAACTGCTCGGCGTCGGCGGCTTCGGCGAGGTGTGGAAGGCGGTCAACCCGCACGTCCCCAGCGCCGCGCCGGTCGCGCTCAAGTTCTGCCTCGACGGCGTCGCCGCGCGCGTGCTGCGCAACGAGGCCGCCATCCTGGATCGCGTGATGCGTCACGGCCGGCACCCCGGCATCGTCGAGCTGCGGCACACCTACCTCAATTGCGACCCGCCCTGTCTGGAATACGAATACGTCGAGGGCGGCGACCTGTCCGGCGTCATTCGCAGCTGGCACGGCAATGTCGGCCCGTCGCTGGCGGCATCCGGCGTCAACCCGGTGCTGGGCCACGCCACACGACTGCTGCGCGACCTGGCCGGCGTCGTGGCGTTCGCCCACGGCAAGGGCATCGTCCACCGCGACCTGAAGCCGGCCAACGTTCTCGTGCAGCGCGGGCCGGACGGGCGGCTCGCCGTCCGCGTCGCCGACTTCGGCATCGGCGCCGTCGCCGCACGCCGGGCGTTGACCGCCTCGCGCGGCCAGTCCGGGCGCGAGACGGCGTTCCTGGCGACGGCGGTGCGCGGCTCCCACACGCCGCTCTACGCCTCGCCGCAGCAGATGCGCGGCGACGACGCCGACCCGCGCGACGACGTTCACGCCCTCGGCGTCCTGTGGTACCAGATGTTGACGGGCGACCTGTCCGCCGGCCGGCCCGGCGGCACGCGCTGGTCGCGCCGCCTCGCCGAACAGGGGATGGCGGACAAGTTGCTCGACCTGCTCTCCAGTTGCTTCGAGGACGAGCCGAGCGACCGACCGGCCGACGCCGCGGCCCTGGCGGCGGGACTGGAAGCGAACCTGCCTCCCGCGCTGCGAGGGAAAGCGGCTGAGGAGACCGGCCTCGCGCGAAACGTAAACAATCTTGCCGCAACCGGAGAACGAGGAGGGGAGCCGACGACGGTCACGGTCTCGCGCCTGGGTCGCGGCGATTTCACCAGTATCGCCGCCGCGGTGCGCGACGCCGCACCCGGTACGCGCGTCGTCGTCCAACCGGGCCTTTACAACGAGGGGCTGGTCCTCGATCGGCCGGTGGAGATCGTCGGCGAGGGGGGCGGCGAGGTCATCGTGCAGAATGCGGAGGGGAGTTGTCTGCGCATGGCCACCGACTACGCGGTGGTGCGCAACGTGACCTTTCGCTGCCTGGCGGGCACGACGGGTAAGCGGTTCTACGCCGTGGACGTGCCGCGCGGGCAGCTGGTGCTGGAACAGTGCCGCGTCACGTCCGATTCGCTTGGCTGCGTCGGCGTCCACGGACCGGGAGCCGACCCGGTGTTGCGCCGCTGCACGATCCACGACGGCAACGAGGTCGGCCTCTTTTTCTCCGACAAGGCCCGCGGCACGGTCGAGGACTGCGACGTGTACGGCAACGCCCTCGCCGGCGTCGAGATCAAGCAGGGCGCCGCACCGCTGATCCGCCGCTGCAAGGTCCACGACGGCAAGACCGGCGGTGTGCTGATTTCGGAGCGCGCCGCCGGCGTGGTTGAAGACTGCGATGTGTACGGCAACGCCCTGGCCGGCGTCGAGGTGAAGGACGGGGCGACGCCGCTGATCCGCCGCTGCAAGATCCATCACGGCAAGACGGGCGGCCTCTACGTCTGGGGCGACGCCGCCGGCCGGATCGAGGACTGCGACATCTTCGCCAACGGCCTGGCCGGCGTCGAGATGAAGCAGGGGGCGTGTCCGACGATGCGCCGCTGCCGCGTGTCGGACAATGTGAACACCGGCTTTTCCCTGTATGACCAGGCAGGGCCGGTGATCGAGGACTGCGACATTTTCGGCAACGGCATGGCCGGCGTTGAGTCGAAACAGGGGGCGCGGCCGATCCTGCACCGCTGCAAGATTCACGACGGTCGGACGAGCGGACTGTACGTCTGGGAGGGCGGCTTCGCGACGGCGGAGGACTGCGACATCGCCGGCAACAAGCTGGCCGGCGTGGCGATCGCCCACGGCGGCAACCCAACGCTGCGCCTCTGCCAAATCCGCGATGGCCAGGAAGGCGGCGTCATGGTGTGGGAGAAGGGGACGGGACTGCTGGAGGACTGCCGGATCGTCAACAACGCGCTGACGGCGGTAGAGATCAAGGAGCACGGCCGGCTGACGGCTCGCCGCTGCCGCATGACCGGCCATGCGTTTCAAGCGCTGTACGTCCACAAGAACGGCGGCGGCGTCATCGAATACTGCGACCTGACCGGCAACAAGCAGGGGGCGTGGTTCATCGAGGCGGGGTGCGTGGTGACGCGGACGGGGAACAAGGAGTGAGCAGCCGCTAGCGGCGACACGATCCGGCAGCGCTTCTCGTTGTCACTTTCCGCCGCTCCGGCTAAACTCACCTCACACTATCCGCGCCCGTCTAACCCATCACCCGCGCGAGGCCTACGATGACCATCCGCTCCATCTCCGTCTCCGTCCTGACCGCGTGTCTGCTGGCCGTGAGCGCCCGCGGCGACGACTGGCCGCAGTGGCGCGGCCCGGAACGCACCGGTCTGTCGAAGGAAACCGGTCTGCTCCGCGAATGGCCGAAAGACGGCCCCCCATTGCTGTGGAAGGTGAAGGACATCGGCGGCGGCTACTCGACGCCCGTGATTGTCGGCGACCGCATCTACCTCATGGTCGATCGCAAAGGGGAGGAGTACGTCGCCGCCCTTGCCGTCAAGGACGGCTCTGAAGTCTGGGCCACGCATGTCGGCAAGGTCGGCCCCAACATGGGCCCGCCGTACCCCGGCACCCGCTCGACGCCGACGGTCGACGGCGACCGGATTTATGCCCTCGGCTCCGACGGCGACCTGGCCTGTCTGGAGAAGGAAAGCGGAAAGGTGGACTGGGGCAATAGCCTGCGCAAGGACTACGGCGGCGTTCCCGGCATGTGGGCCTATTCCGAATCGGTGCTGATCGACGGCGACACGCTCATCTGCACGCCGGGCGGCAAGAAGGCGACGATGGTTGCACTCAAGAAGAAGAACGGCGCAACCATCTGGGAGTGTGCCGTGCCCGGCGGCGACGCGGCCGCCTATGCTTCGGCGATCGCCGTCGAGGTCGGCGGCGTCCGCCAGTACGTGCAGTTCCTGGGTAACGGCCTGGTCGGCGTCGAGGCGAAGACGGGCAAGTTCCTGTGGCGCTACGACAAGACGAAGGATCCCGCGGCGAACATCCCGACGCCGGTGTTCCACGACGGCTGCGTGTTCACCTCGACCTCGCGCAACGGCAGCGGCCTGAACCGCATCAAGGTGAACAAGGACGAGGTCACGACGGAGCAGGTCTATTACAAGACGACGAAGATCAACAGCATCGGCGGCGTG
>JBBQPD010000549.1:0-4871 GCA_038331535.1 Gemmatales bacterium
GCGGCCGCAACGCTCGCGGCTAAACAATTCCATACCGGAGGATCCCCGGTGTCGCATGCACTTTTCGCCAATTTCTTCTATGTCGTGAAAGACACCCCCGACGGCCCGCGCACGCTGCTTCATGCGATGCCTCTGCTCCTCGGCGCACTGTGCGTGCTGGCCATCGCCTATCGTTATTACAGCGCCTTTCTCGCCGCCAGGGTGATGGCCCTCGACGACAGGAGACTGACACCGGCCCATACGCTGCATGACGGTCAGAACTATCATCCGACGAACAAGTGGGTGCTGTTCGGCCATCACTTCGCCGCGATCTCGGGCGCGGGACCGCTGATTGGGCCTGTCCTCGCGATTCAATACGGTTACATGCCGGGCCTGTTATGGCTGGTCATCGGCGTTTGCCTGGCCGGGGCGGTGCAGGACATGCTCGTGCTGGCGGCGTCGGTGCGGCGCGGCGGCAAGTCGCTAGCGGAGATCGCGCGCACGGAGTTGGGGCCGTGGGCCAACTTCGTCGTCTCGGCGGCGATTCTATTCATCGTCATCATCGCGCTGGCGGGGCTGGGGTTCGTCGTCGTGAAAGCGCTGGGCGGCGAAGAGGTCAAGTTGCCGGCCGGCATGACGATTCGACTTCCGGAAGAGGATCTCCATCCGCAGGGCTTGCCCATCCACGGTATTCCTCCGCTGCGCGAACGCACCGAGCAGCCCACTTACGACTTTCCGCCCGGCTGCATGGTCCAGTTCTCGGAGAATACGCCGGCAACGCTGCGGCCCGAAGCCTTCACGGTGCGCATGCCCGTCGGAGTTTATTCGGGCGGCAATGAACGAGGCGTAGTGACTTTGCCCGCCGGCTGCGAACAGCTTGTCAAAGGCAGCTCCTGGGGCACGTTCACCATCGCCTGCACGATCCCCATCGCGCTTTTCGTCGGCCTGTATATGTACAAGATTCGCAAAGGACACGTCGTCGAGGCGTCGCTGATCGGTGCCGTGCTGACGCTCGGCGCGGTCGTCGCCGGCAACTGGATTCCGGGTTCGCCGTGGGAGGATACGTTCTCGCTGACGAAGGGACACACGGTCCTCGCGCTGACGGGTTACGGTTTCGTCGCGTCGGTGCTGCCGGTCTGGCTGCTGCTGTGCCCGCGCGATTACTTGTCCAGTTTCCTCAAGATCGGCACCATCGCGCTGCTGATCGTCGGCGTCTTCGTCGCCAACCCGGTGCTGGCGGCGCCGATAGTGAACCCCGTATTCCAGAGCGGCGGACCGACGTTCGCCGGCGGTATCTTCCCCTTTGTCTTCATCTGCATCATGTGCGGTTCCATCTCCGGCTTTCACGCCCTGGTATCGTCCGGCACGACGCCGAAGATGATCGACAAAGAAACTCAGGTCCGGCCCATCGGCTATGGGGCGATGCTGATGGAAGGGCTGGTCGGCATCGTCGCCCTGATCGCCGCCGCGTCGCTGGAACCGAAGCTCTATTACGACATCAATGTCAGCCTGGACAAGGCGGCGGAGTTTCAGCCGAAACTGGACAAGCTCTACATCGAGTTGGGCAACGTGGAAAGCGCCGCGCATCTCCCCGTTGAACAGAAGCGGAACCTCGACGACGTGGAACGCATGGTCGGCGGCGAATCGCTGCGCGGCCGTACCGGCGGCGCCGTCACCCTGGCGGTCGGCATGTCGGACATTCTGACCAACGCGCTAAGCTGGACGAACGA
The DNA here is from genome assembly GCA_038331535.1 of Gemmatales bacterium. Lineage (GTDB taxonomy): Bacteria > Planctomycetota > Planctomycetia > Gemmatales > Gemmataceae > JBBQPD01. The sequence goes on from JBBQPD010000549.1 coordinate 1,710, forward strand.
CCCGCAGACGGTTCAAGGACTGATGAAGTACTGGTATCACTTCGCCATCATGTTCGAGGCGTTGTTCATCCTGACGACCATCGACACGGGGACGCGCATCGCCCGCTTCCTGTTGCAAGAGTCGCTGGGCAGAGTCTACCAGCCGTTCGAGAAGCCGGATTGGGTGCCTGGCGCCGTGCTCTCGACGGCCATCGTCACGGCCGGGTGGGGGATACTTGTCTACACCGGCTCGATTGACACGATCTGGCCTATGTTCGGTATTGCTAACCAGCTGCTCGCGGTGGTGGCGTTGGCACTGGTGACAACGATGCTGGTCAACACCGGTCGCGGCCGTTATGCCGCGGTGACGGTGCTGCCGATGCTGTTCGTCACCGCGACAACTCTGACGGCTGCGGTCGAGATGGTCGGCGTGCGCTTTCCAGCGATGATTCGCGGCGGCCAAGTGTTGAAAGGCGGGCTGAGCATGGCGATGACGATATTCGTGATCGCCTGTGTCGGCACGTTGCTGTTGTTATCCATGAGTCGCTGGATTTTGGTGGCGCGTGGCCGGATCGGAGTGCGGCCGGATGATTGGGCGCCGCCTCTCGGCGCTTCAATGAAAGCGCCGACGGGACTGGATGTCGCCGTACCGGACCCGTTGAATGTAGTTGAGCGAGAGGAAAAGACTCGACCATCATGAACGGCACATTTGCAGTTGTTTAGCCTGCGAGCGAGCCTCCGGCGTGAGCCGGGGGAGGACGACGCGACGAGCATCCTCCCCCGGCTTACGCCGGAGGCTCGCTTACTTCGCACTCAACTCGATCAACTGCACCACCTTATCGCGGTACTCCGCGGGCACCTTGTCGAGCGCGTCGTACTTCTTCTCCTCCGTCCCCTCGCGGACCGTGATGCCGCCGACTGCTGTCTTACCTTCCTTGAGCGTGCCTACGACCGTCAGCACGAGCGAGCCTTCCTGATGCCTTGTGGTGAAGCGCTCCTGCGCGCGAAACGTCGTCGCCAGGACTGGGTCGCCCTTCGACCAGACCTTCCAGCCTTCGCGCGCGGCGGGTGGACCACCCCATTGTTCGCCGAGATTAATCGTGTTCGAGGTGCCGTCGATGATCCATTTCGATATGTCCGTTTTCGGCGTCACCCAGCGGATCGTGTCGGCGGCGCGCGCATAATCCGACTGGTCCCAGGGGGCGCCGGTCGCAGCGGTTAGGATGAGACCCTTGACGTCAACGCGCTTGCCCTCGCGCAGGACGACGGCGTCAACCGCCTTGTCCGTCTTGATCTCGAGCAGCAGCGCGGCGAAAGTAGCGGCGTCGCGCGGAACGTCCTTGCCGTTCAGCTTCAGCAGAATATCGTGCTGCCGCAGCCCGGCCTTGTCCGCCGCTTTCCCCTTCTCGATTTCGCCGATCACCTGTCCCTGATCCTTCGGCAAGGCGAGGTGACTCGCGAGGACCGGCGGCACCGGCTCGATGCGAGCGCCGAATCGGTTACCCAACCACGGATCGGAAGGGCAGGTGTAGATTTGGATCGGGACGGAGCGATAGACGTCATTCGGTTCGAGGAAAGGGAGTAGCTGAGCCGACCAGGATGGGGGAGCGGGACCGCCTGGAAACGCCTCCTGGTAATTTTGAGCCGCGAGGGCGAGTTGACGCAGATTGTTTGACACCTTTGCGCGGGCGGACGTTTCCCGCAGGCGCTCAATGGGATTGAAGAGGAGTTCCAGGCCGCGCTGCAACGCTTGGGCGGTTTCCTCGGCCGTAAGGGAGAGTCCGTGCGGTTTGGCCTGTTGCCGCGGATTCTCTGTCCTCGCACAAGGCGCGGCGAGCAACACGGTCAGCGCCGCACAGAGTAGAACGATACCATTTCGGCAACGAATCGTTGACATGGCGAGATCTCCCGGAGAAACGGGTAAACCAGGCAATTGCGCTCAGGCGAACCGGATGCGTTGAAAGCGAGCTTTCCGTGAGCCTATGCCCGTCGTCGGCTCCTGTCCAGAGGGCGCGTCGATTAGAAGACCATCAGCGCTGTCATGGCGAGGCCGAGCGTCGCCAGCAGGCCGCACTTGAGAAGCAGCACACGTTTTTGAAACAGCTTCTCAACGGCGGCTTCCTGCAGCACACGATCGAGGAAGTCTACGCGCTTGGCAATCGTCGAGTGCTGCCAGGACTGCAACCATCCCGGCTTATCCCGGCTCAGACCGTTTACCAGGGCCACCTTTTCCAGCGCCCGGATGAACGTGCGCACGCCGGTCCGGCACAGGTGACGACTTACTCCGGTCAAGCGGCCGTCTTCGTGGTTCTCGCAATTCGCGCGACCACACGATACGGCCAGGCAGCCGAACACATCGGCCTGGCGCTCGCAACGGCGCGACAGAAAACCGAAGACGACGAAGATGTAGACCAACATCGCTCCGACCGCGGGCAGCATCTTGAGATACGGATGGTGTTCCAGTGTAAAGAACGATGCGAGTTTCGACTCCGCTATTGGCTCCTCGTCGGGCGTCGCTTCGATTGTGGTAACTCCCGCCGGTAGTGAAGCGGCTGGTTCGGTCGCTGCCGGCAAGAAACGCCACGCAGCGAGTGCCACGACGACAATGCTGGCAAGCAGGAAAGCGAGATAATACGGCATGTGGCGGTGCCGGATGTGGCCGATCTCGTGGCCCAACACCGCTTCAACTTCGTCCGGCGTGAACTCTTCGAGGAGGCGATCGGTGAAGATGACATAGCGCGGCCAGGGCAGGAGGCCGACGACCATCGCGTTGGCCATGCCGCTGCGTGTGTTCCAGAGCAGCAGGCCGCTGCACCGAAAACCGAGACGGCGGGCCGTGTCGAGCAAGCGGCGCGCTAGTGGGCCGTCCGGCAGCGCCGTCAGCCCCAGCACCAGGCGGAGCATCCAGGGCATGGTCGCGAACGCGCCAATCACCGCGGCGAAGCCGAGCAGGAACAGAGGCGTCTCCCAGCGGTGCCAGGCCGATTCAGGAATCAAACGAGTCAGTTCTTTTTGGACGAGCAATAGCCCCAGAGGGATGAAGACCAAAGCCAACCGTTGGCGCGCCTGGAACAGGACGTACCCCCAGCGTGAGGCGAGCGAGTCCGGGATACGGAACGTGGAATGAGGGACCGCCGTGAACGCAGCCGTCGCTTCGACCGTACCTTCACGCTCCGAGAACAC
>JBBQPD010000550.1:0-4869 GCA_038331535.1 Gemmatales bacterium
CCTACCTTAACGGCAAGCTCCCGCCGCTGAAACCGGCGAACCAGCCGAAACCCGTTCCCGGCGCCAACCACCCGGAGATGCGCTACCGCCCCGACGCATGGCTGGGCAAGGAAATCACCTTCAACGTCAACGACCAAGTCAAGACGTATCCGGTGGGCGAGCGCGTCAACTGGTTCCGGATCGGCGACGGCGAACCCGACGTCGCGGGCTGGAGTTCTTGGGGCAACATCCTGGCCGAGGCGTATCTGGCCAGCGGCGACCCCAAGTACGCCCAGGGTCTGCTCACTTACATCCGCGCGTTTTACAAGGACTGCCGTCCGCCGGCACAGCGGACGACGTCGTGGAGCGGCGCCCTCGGCCCGTGGTCGGTCGGCGGCCGCGGCCGCGCGATGGGGATTTTGCAGTGGCTCTACCAGGTTCTCGGCGGCTCGCCGGCCATGACCGACGCGGACCGCCTGATGTTCCTGAAAATGATCTACGAGCACGGCGAGGTCATGTACCTCTTCTCGGAGGAGCACCAGGTCACCAACTTCGAGTTCTACCCGATCGAAGTTCTGACCCTGCTCTCACGCACCTTCCCGGAATTCAAGGACAGCAAGGTCTGGCGCGAGCGGGCCGTCCTGCGCATCAAGCAGAACATGGAGGACTCGCTCCTGGACGACGGCGGCGCTCAGGAACGGACGCAGTACAACGGCGCCTACCTGTCCACCTACACGCGGTTCTACCGCGCCTTGCCGAACAAGGGCGATTCCGACCCCGAGATCCGTCGTAAACTCGCGAAGATGTACGACTGGTACATGTGGTTCCTGCCGCCGACGTATCAGTGGCCGAACATCAACCTCGGTCAGCCGACCGACGTCAGCCCGTATATCGAACCGGCCGCCGAGCTTTTCCCCGAGCGGGCCGACCTCATGTACTTCGCCACCAAGCGGACCAAGGGTAAGCCGCCCACGCGCACGGCGCGGGTGCTGGCCCACTCGGGCTTCCTGACGATGCGCAGCGACTGGTCCGCGGACGCCCTCTACATGGTGATGAATTACAACGGCAGCATGCCGGAAATCCCCGGGACCTACCCCGACCTGCTCTCCTTCGGCCTGTTCGCCCACGGCCGCGCCTACCTGACGAATGCCGGCACGCCGGTGTCCTACGCCAACCCGAAACTCCGAGACTGGTGCGCGCAGACCAAGGCGTCCAACACCGTGCTGGTAGACGGCATATCGCAGCACCCACTCGCCAACGGCGGCCGACTCGAACGCTGGAGCGAACGCCCCGGGTTCACCTACCTAGCGGCGGCGACCGACAACTACCAGAACGTCGGCGTGCGCCACCGCCGCGCGGTTCTGTTTCTGAAACCCCATTACTGGGTGATGTACGACCGGCTGGTTCCGTTCGATCCGCCGGGCAAGGTGCACGATTACCGCTGGCAGGCCCACTTCCAGCCGATGGACGTGACGGTGGACGCGACGAGCAAGACGGCTGCCAGTTCCATCGTGGACGGCAAGCGCCTGTACGTGGTTCCGGCGCGGCCCGAGACCTTGGAATTGGAGCAGGGCAAGGGGCTGATCGCCGACGGAATCCATTCGATGGAGAAGTCCGTCGAGGGTCCTTACGTCAGGTACGTCCAGAAGTCCGACAAGCCGGTATCCTTCTCCGTTCTGCTGTGCCCGACCACGGGGAACGCGGCCGCGCCGGTGCTGTCGTCCCTGGCGGTCCGGCCGGGACAGAAAGACGTGGCGACGGACAACGCGACCGGTCTCCGCATCCGTCACGCCGGGAAAGAGGACGTGGTGGCCATTGCCGACGGTCCCGGACTCCGAGAGTACGGCCTCCTGACCACCGACGGAGAGGCCGCATACGTGCGGCTCGAGCATGGCAAGGTTGTGGCCGTCGGCCTCGTGGGCGGTCAGAAAGTGGTGTACGACGGGGAGACGCTCTTGGAGGTCGGGCCACAGGTCGCTTCGGTCGGCGTCCAGTTCGCCGAGGACAAGGTCACCGTAGACTTGCAAGGTTACGGCACGCTTTCGGTGGCGCGAGGTCCGCAGAAGACCTTGGCACTCAACGGCAAGGTTCTTTCGCCGGAGAAGAAAGGCTTGGGGGCAATGAAACGATGGACAGTCGAGTTGCCGAACCCCGGCCCCCTGGAACTCGTCGGGCCGGCCCTATCGGCCGACGCCACGGCGGTGTACAAGGCCCTCGTCGGTTTTCGGCCGGGTCCAGCCCAGCCGCCTTGGAATCCGGTGGTCGTCAGTTGGAAGACGCCGGTGCCGTCGGACGCGACGGTCGAATACGCCCCGGAAGGGAGCGACGCTTGGATACGGAACACGAAACCGGACGCGGTGATCGATCATCGCCTAGTCGTGAATCGATTGAAGGCCGGGACGACCTACCGGATTCGTATCCGAAGCGTTACCGAGGACGGCCGGGTAGGCGAAACGACATTGAACCACCGGTGTGAGGCGAAACCCTGACATGTCTCCCGCAGGATCGATTCAACAGTGCCATCGCGCTCGCGTGGGAGTTCGGGAACTGCCACGGAAACAACATCTGCCGCCTGAAAACGGCGGCGTGGGAGCCGATCACCCGAGAGCCCGCCGAACCAGCGGCTGAAGCTGACCGGGGCCGCCATCCTGGTTTTCCGAACTTCAACGTCATTGCAGGCGGCCCCGGCAGCTTAGCCGTACCGTTCGGGTGCGACACGAAGTCGCCGATGTAGCTGTGCTGTGGTCTGTGGAACAGGCTGCCAGCACCTGCTGTTCTGCCAGCAGTATCCTTCCGGGAGGTGCGCCTTCGGTGACGAAGGGGTATCAAGCTCCCGGTATAACGTAGCCTCCTCCGCACGGAGGGTAGCGAAAGCGTGAGCCGACGCTGCGACTGCCAGCAGTAAGGTGGTCGGGAACCAGGATCGAGTGGTAGCGGTCAACCCAGGTGAAGCGTCCTAAGCGTCGTCACACAAGAACAAGCGCAAGCTGCTGTCACGCTTGGGCCAAAATGGCATGGGGCCAGGGCCGGAGGCTCCGAACTCCTCCGGCGCAGATGTCGAGCCACCGGCGTAGAGACGCGACCTAACCCACTCCGGTACATCGGCGGAACGTGGCAACCCCCTTGTCTTCCCTGCCTCGCATCCCAACGAGGTAAGGGAAAGCCTCTCGCAAGAGAGACCCACAAGACAGCGGGAGCAGGATCAGGGAGCAAGCGAAAGCCGCCCGGTAATGGGGCGGATAGAAGGTGAGTCCCCCACGGACGACAGGCCTTCACGCGCAAGCGGGCTGACTTCCCTGGGGTCTTTCCTCACGAGAGAGTCTGGCCAACCAACCTCAAGGGGCGACGCAGATATGTCGGCGGTGGCAACACCTGCTGGTGCGGCGCCTGACCTGGCGCTGGACTGGCATTCCATCAACTGGAAGCAGGTCTACCGCACGGTTCGTCGGCTCCAGGCGCGTATCGTGAAGGCAGTTCGGGAGGGCAGATGGCATAAGGTCAAGGCTCTGGTTTATCTGCTCACTCACTCGTTTGCTGGCCGGGCGCTGGCCATCTTGCGTGTGACCAGTAACTCAGGTGCGAAGACTCCCGGCGTGGACGGAATCCTCGGGGACACGCCGGCAGCCAGGACGGCGGCTTTCAACACTCTGCGCCGGCACGGCTATCAGCCGCAACCGCTCCGCCGAGTTTACATTCCCAAAAGCAATGGCAAACAGCGACCGCTGGGGATTCCGGCGATGACCGACCGGGCCATGCAGGCTCGTTAGCCGCTTGGAGTTCACTAATGGGACTCTGTTTGCACGTCTTCGAGCCACGCACGAGCGACGACGAGGACGCCGAGGAAATCGCGGAATGTGACGTCGGGCATTACAGCGACTTCGGCTGCTTCCGGGACACCATCGCCGCGTATCTGGATGCGAGCCGCCACCCCGTCCTGATGGAACACTCGGACTGCGACGGTGAGTGGACCTTGGCCGAAATACCGACGTTGGAAAGGGAACTTGCCGAGATTGCCACCGCATTCAAGAAGTTGCGGCCCGAGGAACCCGTAGGGGCCTTCGAGCACACAGCAGAGTATCGTGTCGGCGCGAAGTCGCTCTACGACTGCTTTCACAACGTAAGCGGGGAGAACTTATTCGAGGCTCTGTTGGAACTATGCCGTGTCGCCAGGCAGCACAAGCTCCCAATAACCTTCATGTAGGCCGCGGCTAACCAACGGATGAAGCTGACCGGGGCCGCCATGCTGGTTTCGCGCGGTATGAAGGTCTTGCAGGCGGCCCCGGCAGCTTATCCTTATCGTTCGGCGGCGGAGGCACGCGACGTGGGGAATCGCCGGGCACGAGAGTTGACGCTCCGGCAGGCTGAGGAAGCCGACTGGGAGCGAGTCCGTACCCAGCCTCGCCCGGCGCACGGTGATGTGCATGCGCGCGGCATCGGCATACGGCGGTTGCAACTGATCGTCGCTCCCTCTTTCGAGGAGGTGTCGGTGTGGGAGTTGCGGCAAGGTCAGGAGTGGCAATTGATTCGCCCGCGAGTGTTCGCCAGGGTTCCTACGTTGATGCTGGTCGGGCACGACGTGGTGCCGTTCTCCTCATCCGCGCTGGCCGCGTACTTCGAGCGGGTTACCGCCCTCACACTGCCGCTTCGCCCTGACCTGAGTGGCTACGGTGGGGCCGATGGTACGATGCACGAACTCGCCGTGTACGGGGATCTGTCCTCGGCGTGGCGGTTTCAATGGTGGTCGTCGTCGCCGGAGCAGTGGCGGCCGATGGTAGAGTTAGCCGCCGAGATGCACGCGGCGTTCACAGCGGCCCGAGGTGCATTCGCTGAACCTTCAGTTGCACCTGACTGCGGCGGCATCACGTAAAATCAGGGTTCCAAGTCTCAACC
>JBBQPD010000551.1:0-4868 GCA_038331535.1 Gemmatales bacterium
TTGCCGACGGCTCGGTCCGCTTTCTGACCTTGACGAACAACACCGACCTGCCGTTGCTGCAAGCACTGTCCACGCGCGCCGGCGGCGAAGTCGTCTCAGCCCCGTGAGTCGGCCCCCAACCAGGAGACCCGCTGATGCGCATACCCGCCATTGTCCTGATCGGCCTGTGCCTGGCCGCAGCCGGTTGTACCAAGGCGCCGCCCTCCATCACAGAGGCGGAGGGCGTCGTCCTGCTCAACGGCGTACCCCTCGCCAATGCCCAGGTCGATTTCGTTCCGGAGTTGTCCGAGTTCGGAGCAGAAATGAACTCCGGCGCCGTCACGGAAGACGACGGCCGGTTTCACCTGACCTGCGCCAAGAACGCGCAGCCCGGTGCGGTCGTCGCCACTCACCGCGTCGTCGTCACGGAAGGCCCCATGCCGGAAAAGTTCCGCGGTATGAGTGGCGAGGCCCAGAACGGCGCCACCGCCTACCTCAAGGGACTGAAAAATCGCCCTATTCCTCAACAGTATGGTTCCGTGGGGAAGACGCCCCTGCGCGCCGAAGTGAAGGCCGACCAGCAGCAGTATGAGATCAAATGGACGCGGTGATCGTGCGTGGCGTTTCGCGCGAAACGCCAAGCAACTCACCCGCAACGAAAATCGCCGACTGGCAGTTTCGGAGCGACCTGAAGAAAGGCGCGCACCAGCTCCGGCTCAAACTGTGTCCCGGCCCCTGCGCGAATGATCGCCAGCGCCTGAGCCACTGGCAGCGCCGCGCGGTAGGCGCGCGAAGTGGTCAGGGCGTCGAAGCAATCGGGGATGGAGATAAGGCGGGCCAATAGCGGAATCTGGTCGCCGCTGAGGCCGTCGGGGTAGCCCTTGCCGTCGAAGCGTTCGTGATGGCCGCGCACCGCGGACAGCACTTCGGCGTTGCGAATGATCGGCGTCAGAATGCGCTCGCCGATGACGGGATGGTCGCGGATGACGCGCATTTCCTCACTCGACAGCGCAGCCGGTTTGTGCAGGATCGCTTCCGGCACGCCGGCCTTGCCGATGTCGTGCAGCTTGGCGGCCAGGCTCAGGAGCTTGCGCCGGCGCGGGTCGAGGCCGATGGCCGATGCCAGTGCCAGGGAGAAGTGGCGCACGCGCACCGAATGGCCCGCCGTGTAGGCGTCGCGCTCTTCCATCGTGCGCACCAGGCTGTCGATCGCCGAAAGAAACGTCCGCCGCACGCGCCGCGTCTGCCGGCGCACGTCGCGCTCCAGCTGGTCGCGGTACAACTGGTCGGCCTGCTGAAACTGAAACGTCCGCCAGGTGGTTTCGAGGACGTGGCGAAACTCGTCGAGCTTGATCGGCTTGAAGAAGTAGTGATGGGCGCCGGCCTGGAGGCATTCCTGCGCGCTCTCGGGGTCGTGCCCAGCCGTCAGGACGATGACGCCGATCTGCGGCCAGCGGCGGCGCACTTCCCGGACCAGCCAGATGCCGCCGCGACCCGGCATGAGCAGGTCGGTGACGACGATAGGCGTCAGCTGATGCTCGAGTAGCTCGAGCGCCTGTTCGGCGGTGCCGGCCGACTGGCACTGATAATCCCAGGAACGCGCGGCGCGCACGAGCACGTCCTGGGCAACGGGTTCGTCGTCCACGACCGTGACGGCCAAGCCCGCGGGCCTACTCTCGAACGTCATGGAATCCTCATCATCCCGCGAGGTGTCCTGACTGAGATCGATGCATTTCCGATCTAGCGACATGAAGCGAGTTCTTGACCTGAGTATAGATCAGTCAGCGAGACGCCGCAAGGAATCTTTGGAATAATCCACAGATCTTGCCAAAGTGCCGCCCGCAAAATCGGCACACGTGCTTGGCGTTTCGCGCGACGCCGCTTGCGGCTTAGCGGTCACGCGCCGCCAAGCCGCAAGCGGCAAACATTGCGTTTCCCCCCACCGGCCGCTACCCTAATCGGATGCCCTATCACGCGCGTTCAAAGGGTGCCCCCATGACACGCTTTCTCAGCGCCTGCCTGCTCATCCTCGGCTTCGCGGCGCCGGGGTTCGCCGAGCCAACACTCAAATCCGCGCGCGAACGCTGGCTGCGCGGCAACTACGACGAGAGCCTCGAACAATACGAAAAACTCGCCAAGGACGACAAGCTGCGGTCGGCTGTCGCGGCCGGCGTCAGTCGCGTCCACCAGAGCCGCGGCGAGTACGACCAGGCGCTCGCAGTCATCGACGCCGCCGTGAAAGACCTGCCCAAAGACGCCGACCTCCTCGCCCGCCGGGCGGAGCTGTTGCACTTCCGCGGCCGCTGGGAGGAGGCGGAGAAAGCGGCCGAGGCGGCCCTCGCCCTTAGCAAGGATCACTTCGCCGCCCGCTGGGTGCGCGCCCAGGTGTACCGCGATCGCGGCGAACTGAAAAAGTCCGACGACGAGTGCCGCTGGTTCGTCCGTACCTATACCGCCCGCAGCGACAAGGACGACGAGATCAAAGACCCCGACGAACTGCTGTGCGTCGGCCTGGCTGGCGCGGAGAACGCCCGCTGGCACAGCCTCAGCGACCAGTTCAACGTCATCCTCAACGACGTTCTCGCCGACGCGGTCAAATACGACAAATCCTTCTGGCCGGCCGAGTACGAGGCCGGCGTGCTGCTGCTGGAGAAGTTCAATCGGCCCGAAGCGCTGGCGTCGTTCGACAAGGCGCTGACCATCAACCCCAACGCCGCCGAGGCGCTGGTCGGCAAGGGCCAGGCCGCGCTGATGAAGCTCGACCTCAAGGAGGCCGAGGACAAGGTCGAACGGGCGCTCAAGGTGAACCCGAACCTGCCGGAGGGGCTGCGCCTGCGAGCCGACCTGTACCTATTCGTCGGCGATTTCACGGCGGCGCAGCGCGAACTGGAGAAGGCGCAGAAGGTCAACCCGCGCGACGAACACACCATGGCCCGCGTCGCCGCCTGCCTCAAGGGGCTGCGCAAGGACGCGGAGTTCGACGTGCTCGCGAAAGAGATTGAGAAGTTCGACCCAAAGCCGGCCGTGTTCTGGTACGAGCTGGGCGAGCAGACGGAAGTGCGCCGCTTCTTCAGCGACGCCGAGAGATACTACAAGAAGGCGGCCGACCTGCGACCGACGATGCCGGGACCGCTCAACAGTCTCGGCCTGCTCTACATGCGCATGGGACGCGAGAAGGAAGCCTCTGAGCTGCTCGACAAGGGCTTCAAGGCCGACGAGTACAACGTCCGCGTCTCGAACATGCGCAAGGTGCTGCGGCACCTCGAAAAGTACGACACGCTCAAGACCGAGCATTTCGAACTGCGTTACGACGGCAAGAGCGACGGCCCGCTGGCCCGTTACATGGGCGAGCAGTTGGAGGCGATCTACGCGGAGCTGGCCGACAAGTTCAAGCACAGGCCGAAGGGGCCGATCCTCATCGAGGTGTTCAACAGCCACATGATGTTCAGCGGCCGCGTCATCGCTGTGCCGGACCTGCACACCATCGGAGCCTGCACCGGCCGCATGATTGCCATGGCTTCGCCGCACGCGGCCGGCATCCGCCAGCCGTTCAACTGGTCGCGCGTGCTGCGCCACGAGATTGTCCACATCTTCAACCTCGACCAGACCGATTACCAGGTGCCGCACTGGCTGACGGAGGGACTCGCGGTGCAGAACGAGGGTTTCCCCCGGCCGCAGCAATGGAACGCCCTGCTGCTGGAGCGCGTGCCGGCCGACGACGTGATGAACCTCGACAACATCAACCTCGGCTTCATGCGTCCGAAGAACCCCGGCGACTGGCACATGGCCTACTGCCAGAGCCTGCTGTACGTCGAGTACCTCCAGAAGGAGCACGGCGAAAAAGCGGTCGGCGAGATGCTGGCCGCGTACAAGGACGGCCTCGACACCAGCGCCGCCATCCGCCGCGTTTGTAAGGTGAGCAAGGCCGACTTCGAGAAGGGCTACCGCGCCTATCTCGACGTCGAGTTGAAGAAAATCCGCGGCAAGCCGGCCGAGAAGAAGAAAGCGTTCGCCGAGCTGAAGGCGGCCTACGAGAAAAGTCCGAACGACGCCGACGTCGCCGCGGAATACGCGCTGGCGGCGCTGGAGCGCAGCGACCGTATCGGCGCCCGCAAAGCCGCTGAGTCGGCGATTGACGCGAAGAAGGACCATCCGCTTGCGTCCATCGTGCTGGCCCGGCTGGAGCGCGTCGCCGGCAACGTGAAGAAGGAGCGCGAAATCCTGGAAGCCGCGTACAACGCCGTCAACAAGGACAACCCCGACGTGCGGCTCCTGCACGCGCTGGGCAAGGTCTACTACGAAGCCGAAGAGTTCTCGAAAGCGGCCGAGATACTGGAAGCGGGCCGCAAGGCGGAGCCGCTGGACAGCGAGTGGGCACAGCAGCTGGCGCGCGTCTACGCCCGCGGCAAGGAACCGGACAAGCTCATCGCCATCTTGAAAGACCTAGTGCCGACCGATGCCGATCAGCTCGACTGGCGCAAGCGTTTGACGCGGCTGTTGCTGGAGAAGGACAACTTCGCCGAGGCCGAGAAATACGCCCGCCAAGGATTGGACATCGACGTGGCCGACGCCGAGGTGCAGGAGATGCTGCAAAAGGCGCTCAAGGGCCAGAAGAAGGACGCCGAAGCGGAACGTCTGGCGAAGCTGTTGGCGAAGTGACATTTTCGCCGCTTGCGGCTTAGCGGGGGTGGCGCCTCACCCCCGCGCTAGCGCTTGGGGCTGGTAATATCGATCATGACCCTCACCCACCTCCAGCAACTGATCCGCGACCTCTACGGCGCCAAGGACGGCCGCCGCGGCGTCGAGGGAACCTTCATGTGGTTCATGGAGGAGGTCGGCGAGTTAGCGGCGGCATTGCGCGGCGACGACCGCGACAACCTTGCCCTGGA
>JBBQPD010000552.1:0-4851 GCA_038331535.1 Gemmatales bacterium
TTGCCGCTGCCGGTCGGGCCGATGAGCAGGATGTTGCTCTTATCGACCTCGACGTCGCCGTGGCCGCCTTCGTCGCCGATGCTGAGGCGCTTGTAGTGGTTGTGGACGGCGACGCTCAGCACCTTTTTGGCGCGCGACTGGCCGATGACGTACTGGTCCAGTTTTTCCTTGATCGTCCGCGGGGCCGGGATGTGGGTGAAGAGCGTCTTGGAGCCGCCCCGGCGTTTCTCCTGGTCGATGATCGACTGGCACAGCTCGACGCATTCGCCGCATATGTACACGTCGCCAGGCCCCTCGACGAGCGGCCCGACGTCCCGGAAGCTCTTTCGGCAGAAGGAGCAGTAGGCGTTGCGGTTGCGGCCGGTGCTACCGGTTGGTTTCCGCGACCCTCCCCCTGCGCCCGAGTCTTTCGTCGCCATGCGGTCTCCTTGTTACGTCACTCTCCCCGGACCCCCGCGGAGAGCGTTTGAGGACTCGATTGTCGTCTCGGGCAGTCCCGCGCCGGTGCGGCGAAGGATGATAGACCGAATGATGCCGTGGCGGATAGGCCGCGGTCCGGTAAGAGACTGCCTCCAACATGGATCGTAGATCGTCGCCCGTCAATCGTAAAGACGAGGGCAAGGGCGCGATCGCTGATCCATAGTTTACGATGCACGAACTACTGCACGGTCGGCGGCTCTCCCTCGGTCGGAGGAGCCGGTTGTGTGGACTCGGGTTTCGGGGCATCGGGGGTGATCGCCGTCGTGTTGGCGGCCGGCACTTCCAGCTTTCGCCGAATCTCCACGCCGAGGACCGCCCGCAAGCGCTCGAATTCTTCCTTGCTGATTGCCCCTTCGAGATACAATGCTCGGTAGTCCGCCAACTGATCGCTCGCCGTCAGCTCGTCGGAGCGCTCCCGTTTGCGCCAGCGAGCCGTCAGGGCGACAACGAGGGCGCCAAGCAGCATCACTCCGACCGCGGCCAAGGTAGTGATACGGAGGTCCGAATTGACGTCCGCGAACACCGACGTTACCCACCCGAGCGCTCCGAAAAAGATCATGGTTCGCCTCGCACGCGCGGTCGTCCCGGCAAGTTCGATCGAGGAGCGTGACCCCGGAGGCTCGTCGGCGGATCGAGCCTCAACCGTGCCCTCTATTATAGCGCCGCCCCGACGCGCGGGGCAAAAAACTCTGGAATCCGCGACAGTGCCTTTTGCTCGCGGCACCGCTACAGGACGCATAACGGGTGGGTTGCGCGTCCCTGCCCCCGTCGGCATGCGGTGAACGGCTGCGGCGACACGCCCCACAGGGCGCAACCGGCACCTTCCACTCGTATCGTTTCGCGACTCGATTTCACGGAACTCGTCATGCCAGCGATCCTCGCACGTCTCGCCATCCTCACCATCCTGCTGCTGCTGACAACGTATGGCGCCGGCTGGCTGTCCTGGTTTCGCGACGGTGCGAGTCGGGCCGACGTCTCGACGTTCATGATCCATCTCATCCTGGGGCTGACGACGGTCCTCGTTTGCCTCGGGGTCCACTGCCTGATCTTCATCTATTTCCTGGGCACCGGCCGCTGGGTGAAAGAGGTGGCCAACGCCTACCGCTTACCCGACGACCCTCTGCCGAAGCTCACGCGCGAGTTGAAGCGGCAGGCGTTTCCGCCCGCGTTATTCGCCATGTTGGTTCCGATCGGCGCCGCGGCAACGGGAGCGGCGGCGCAGATGCACTTGTGGCACTGGGGTTTCCACGCCGCGCTGGCTGTGTTCACAATCGTCATCAATCTGTGGGCGTTCGCCGTCGAGCTGCGCTGTGTGCGCGCCAACGTGGTTGTCCTCGATGGCGTGATGCGCGAGGTGGACCGCCTCCGCGCCGAAGCAGGGTTGCCGTCAAACGCGGAGGCGCTGCGACAGGAAAACAAATTAGCCACGGATGAACACAGATGAACACAGATAAAACCGATGCGAAAAACAAAGTTGCGGCTTTCTCTTCTCGGTATGGTCTTCATCTGTGTTTATCTGTGTTCATCTGTGGCTAATTTTTCGTCGGCGTGAGCAATTTGCGGAACTCGCGCACCCCCTCCACGTCCAGCCCCTCTGGCATCTTCTCCAGCAGCCAGTCCACGTCCTTCAGCGCTCCCGCATTGTCGCCTGACTTGTACCGTAGTCCCGCCCTCATGCCGCGCTCCTCCACCGAATCGGGGGCCAGCGTCAGGATGGCGTCGAGATAGCGCAGGCTACCGGGCACGTCGTTCTCGGCGCCTGCCACCCGCAGCAGGTTGTGCAGCATGCGCACGAGGATGGCGCGTTTCGACACGGCCACAAGGTCTGCGTCCTTCAGCGCGCGGCCGGTGATGCTCTCTACCTTCTTGGCGGCCTCTTCCTTCGTCAGCACTTTGCCGCCGTCGAACACGTCGATCAATTCTGGCTCGCCCTTCGCCGGATGGACGCGCACCACGAAATGCCCCGGCAGACCGACGCCGACCGCCCTCAGACCGAGCCGCCGCGCCATCTCGGTGTACAGCACCGACAGGGTAATCGGCAGCCCTTCACGGTCGTCGATCACCTCGGACAGATAACTGTTGGAGCGGTGGTAATAGTCGCCCCGGCTGCCGTGGAAGCCGCGCTCCGTGAAGAGGAAGCGGTTCAGTGCCGCCAGCTTCGCGCGGTCGTCGGCATCCTTCGGCAGACTGGCGGCGATCTTCTTCGCCATGCGCTCCACTTCGCCGCGATAATGTTCGACATCCACCTCTTCATTGTCGAGCCGGGCGATGAGCAGGGCCGCACGCAGCAGGTCGATCTCGTCCTCCTTACCGGTCTGCGCCTTGAGCAGGTCGTTCAGCACGGCTTGTTGATGCACGCTGTGGGCCAGCTGCCGGAGTTGAACGGCCTGCTGTTCCAGCAACCGGGCTTGCTCGCGCAGGGCTGACAACCCCGAGGAACCTTCCGGCGTCAGTTTGGCGATCGCGTCGGGACCTGTCGGCGTCTTCTCGACTGCCTTCTGCACGCGGGCCATCACGTCGGCGGACGGCGTCAGCGACGGCAGAGCCTTACCGACACGGAACTGCTTGAACTCGGCGTTGGTGTCGCGGAACTTCGCCACGCCGACCTTGCCGGCGGTCAGCTCGGCATCGTCCGACTCGATGGCGAGCTTGTCGTTGACGTAGCAGCGGATGCGGCCTTTTTCGAGGCGCACCTTGAGCGTGTTCCACTCGCCGGGATTGTAATGCGGACTGGCCTCGTCCTTGAGGATCTTCCAGGTGAACACGTCGGGGCCGTCAAAGCGGGTCAGGCGCAGTTTGCCGCCGGTCGGATAGAAGCCGTAATGGCGGTCTTCGCCGTCGGCGTGGAAGATGAGGCCGGCGGCGCCGGCCTCGTCATCGAGACGAACCGTGACGGCGACCTCGAACGGCACGTCCGGCGTCGGCCGTTGCGACAGGCAGAAGGAGCGGCCGCCGAAGCCGCTGCCGGGACCGTCCACGAGGAGTCGACCGGCGCGCTGTCGCCAGTTGGCGCCGAGCTTCGGCTGCCATTCGTCCGGGTCGAGGGCGCCGAGCGTGAGCCAGGCGCTCATCGGCACCGGCGTCGGCTTCGCCAGCAGCGGTTTGAGCATGTTGCCCGGCACGGCGAAACCGAGGTTGGCCGTGACGAGCGACTTGATGGTGAGGATGCCGTGGACCCGGCCGACGCGGTCGAGCAGCGGGCCGCCGCTGTTGCCCGGCTCGATGGGGATGGCCAGCTGGATCATGTTGCGACCGTCGATCTCGCGCCGGCCCGACACAACGCCGGCGACGACGCTGCGCTTCAATCCGCGCGGGTTGCCGATGGCGACGACGGATTGTCCGTCCTTGAGCGCTTCCGAATCGCCGAGTTCCAGTGCCTTGAGATCCTTGGCATCGATACGCAGGATCGCGAGATCCTGGGTGCGATCGACGGCGTGAATGCTGGTCGGCGTGTAGCGCTTGCCGTCGGCCATTTCAATGGTGATGCGCCGGCCCTCACCGATGACGTGAAAGTTGGTGGCGATGAGGCCATCGGCGGAGACGACGAAACCGGTGCCGAGCCCTTCGCGCTTGCCGTCGCGCCCCGGCGAGGTGATGACGACGATAGAGGGCCGCACCGCTTCAGCGAGTTGTTCGACGGTCTGTTCCTTTGGCGCGTCGGCCTGCAGCGGGGCCAGGAACGCCAGCAGGGCGGCGAGGGTGCGGGTGCGCGGCATGGGTGGTGTCTCCGTGGTCAATTCCGCTTGCGGCTTCGCGGTAGCCCCCGCTAAGCCGCAAGCGGCAAACAAGGCGATATTCTACAGCGCCCCTCGCAGCCGCCGCCCCAGCAGCTGGTGAAAGTGATACCCGCCCGCCTCGCGCCGCACGCTGAAGCGTCCTGTGTCAGCCGCCGAACAGGGTGGCCTGAGGACTCGCCGTCGCCATCGACTATTCCGCAGGGGAGGTAAACAACCGTTGTGTCGGACTCGTCTTATAAGATAAGCTGGGACGTTCTCGCGCTCCATTACAAACTACCGATCCGTCGTTACTCTTTGAGGAGAGTCGATCATGCGTCGAACCTGGACCCTGGCCGCCGCGCTTGCCGCGGTCGTCGGCACTGCCGCCGTTTGGCATTCCTACTCTCCGGCGGCGAAAGCTCCGCAAGACGAAAAGAAAACGACCGACGCTCCGAAGGCTGATCCGGATCGAACGACCGTCAAGACGAATGAGAGTTCGCCAACGGCCCTCGGCACGCAGCAGCTGCCGATCGGCCAGGTCGTATTGTTCAGCAGCGGCGTCGGCTACTTCCAGCGTGAAGGCACCGTCGAAGGCACGGCCCGCGCCGATCTGTCCTTCCCCGTCCAGGATATCAACGATCTGCTCAAGTCGATG
>JBBQPD010000553.1:0-4841 GCA_038331535.1 Gemmatales bacterium
GCGAGACGAGAAGCGCCGTCCCCTTTGTCAGCCGCGTTCGCATCTCCTCCTCGGTCAGCTTCTTGCCGCCAGCGGTAAGGAACTCGCAGTCCTTCAGGTCGTGCCGAGTGAGCACTTTTTTGGTCGCGATCTCCGTGACCGCCAGGACGACCTGCTTTTTCACTCCCCCCTCGTCGATGGTCGCCGTCTTCATGACGACGACAGCCTCCTCGACGATGCGCGCGCAAATCAACTCGCCGCGATCCACTCGCAATTCTTCGACCGTGGCGACGAACGGTTCCTGCTCCGAACCATAACCTTCTTTCACCTGTCCTGACGCGATCGTTGCGGCGCCGGCCAGGAGGACGATTGCAAATAGACGAATGGCTTTCATCGGATTGCCCGTTGAGGATTGAAAAAGACACGAAGAATGCGGAAAGCGACGACCAGCGGTCCCATCACTTGCGGTCGTTGATCGGTACCGTTTTCGGCGGAAGCGCGTCGGTGCCTGGCTTCGTCTTGGCGACCAGGATCACGGTATCGCCCTTGAACAGTTTGAGATACGCCGCTTCAGGTAGTTCGCCGTCCCAGGCAACGAGCAGCACCGCACCGGGAACCACACGTCGGGCGAAGTCGTCCTGCGCGAGCGGCTTGCCGTCCGCGGTCATGGGATTGAACGAGTTGAGCAGCAGCTTGCGGTGTTGCATGCTGATCACCGTCTGGTACTCGACGACTTCGACGGCGATCTTCTGACCATCCTTCTCAACAAAGCGCGTGCGCTTGACGGGTACGCTCTGATAGGTGGAGACCTCATAGGTGACTTCGCCCGTTTTTGTGTTAGCCTCGACGACGGGGATAAATGCCGGCGCGGCCTTCGTCGGCGGCTTTGTCGGATTGATCGGGGCAGCAGTCGTCGTCAAGCCTGCGACGAGAGCCAGGAGGGCGGTCCCGGCGAATGTGATCCAGGTTTTCACGTCAATCCTCATGTCAGAACCAGAGAACCGATCCGGCTATCAGAGTACCCGCGCGCCGCTCTCGTTGCAAGGAGCAGAATGACGCGCGTTTATTCCCTTCCCGTTATTGCGTGGGCCGTAAGAGGCGTTGGGCTTCGTTCCTCAATGACCCCCGAGGACTCACCGCAGTTCTCGTATAATCTTGAATTACGCGGACAAATCCGCGATTCGCTGAGGCCATCCGTCTTCGTCAGACATCGGGAGACCATCATGCGCTCCGTTATGGTGTTCGCGGGCTTGCTCGCCGGCATGTCGTTTTCATCGAATGACATCCGCGCCGAACCGCCGAAGCCCGTCGATTTCGCGCACGACATTGTCCCGCTCCTGAAGGCCCGTTGCGCCAAGTGCCACACGAACGGCGAGTACAAGGGTTCGTTCTCGCTCGATACGCGCGAGGCGGTCCTCAAATCGAAGGACGTGATTCCCGGTAAAAGTGCGGAGAGCGAGCTGTTCAAGCGCATCACGAGCGACGACGACAAGTTGCGCATGCCTTCCAAGGGAGAGCGGTTGTCGGCCAAGGAGATATCGCTCGTCAAAGCTTGGATCGACGAAGGCCTGAAGTGGGAAGACGGCTTCACGTTCAAGGCAGGAACTTACGTCGCACCACTGAAGCCGCGGCGGCCGACATTGCCCGCCGCCCGCACCGGACGCGAACACCCGATTGACCGTATTGTGGATGCGTATTATCTCCAAAACAAAATCGTTCCGCCGCAGCCGCTCGACGACGCGGCCTTCGTGCGCCGACTCTATCTCGACGTGATCGGCGTGCTACCCGCGGCCGAGGAGCTTGACGCTTTTCAGAAGGACGCGGCGGCCGATCGGCGCGCCCGCTTGATCGCCCGTGTGCTCGGCGACAAACGCTCCTACGCCGAGCACTGGCTGTCGTTCTGGAACGACCTGCTCCGCAACGACTACCAGGGCACCGGATACATCGACGGCGGCCGCAAGCAGATCTCTCCCTGGCTCTACAACGCCATCCTGGAGAACAAGCCCTACGACCAGTTCGTGCGCGAACTAATCAGCCCGACGCCGGAGTCCGAAGGCTTTATCAATGGCATCAAGTGGCGCGGCCGCGTCAACGCCAGCCAGGTGCGCGAGGTGCAGTTCGCGCAGAACGTCGGCCAGGTCTTCTTCGGCGCCAACATCAAGTGCGCGTCGTGTCACGACAGCTTCATCGACAAATGGAAGCTGGAGGACGCCTACGGCCTCGCGGCCGTCATCGCCGACCAACCGCCGGAGATCCATCGCTGCGACAAACCGACCGGTAAAACGGCGGCGCCGCGTTTCCTCTTCCCCGAGCTTGGCGACATCGACGCCAAGCAGCCGAAGGCGAAGCGCCTGGAGCAGATGGCCGTACTGGTGACGCATCCGGACAACGGCCGTTTCACGCGCACCATCGTCAACCGCCTCTGGCAGCGACTCATGGGGCGCGGCATCGTCCACCCGGTCGATGTGATGGCGAACAAACCCTGGAGCGAGGATCTGCTCGATTATCTCGCCGTGTATCTGGTCGATCAGAAATACGACCTGAAAAAGCTGATCGAACACATCGTCACGTCGCAAGTCTATCAGTCGCGCCATGCGGTGCTGACGAAGGAACCACTCGGCGATTCCTACGTTTTCCACGGCCCTGAGGTCAAGCGCATGACGGCCGAGCAATTCATGGACGCGATGTGGATGATTACGCGCGCCGGCCCGGTCAAGGCCGCGGCCGGGGTGACCTTGCCGGAGTTCGCGACCTCGATCCCACAAGAACGCCGCTTCGTGCGCGCCTCGTTGATGAACGCCGACTTGCTCATGCGCGCGCTCGGCCGGCCCAACCGCGAACAGGTGGTGACGACGCGCGAAAACCAGCTGACGACGCTGCAAGCGCTCGACCTCGCCAATGGCCAGATTCTCGCCGAAACGCTGACGCGCGGCGCGGCCAACCTCCTCAAGGAGAACCCCAAAGCGTCGAGTGAGATGCTCGTCGATCTGGTCTATTCACGGGCGCTCGGCCGCAAGCCGACGGCCGAGGAACTGGCGACCGCACGCGAAATCGTGGGCAACAAGGTGACGAACGAATCGGTCGCGGACTTGCTCTGGGCGGTGTTCATGCTTCCGGAGTTTCAGTTGATCCGTTAGCATGAAGGCAGAAGCCGAAACGGAAGACAATGTGTTGGCTGAGAGCTAATAGCTAATAGCTGTTAGCTCTCAGCCAGCCCAACAATTCCTGTGCGGACCAACATCACGCAATCACCTACAATGATTCCGAGTGCTACTGCCTCGTTCGAACGAGGAAAAAATCATGACCACGCTTGAGCCGAACCAAACCCGCCGCGACTTCCTCCGCGCCATGAGCGCCGCCGCCCTGACGACGCTCGGCATGGGCGAACCCCGTCTCCGGGCGGCCGACGAGGTTGCACACCCCGCGGCCACGGCCGACACGTGCATCCTTCTCTGGATGGCCGGCGGCATGGCGTCGCCGGAGACGTTTGACCCGAAGCGTTACACGCCCTTCGAGGTCGGCGTCCCATCGGAGAAGATCCTCTGCACGTTTCCCGCGATCGACACGGCGGTGGACAACATCAAGATTTCGCAGGGCTTGGAGAACATCGCCAAGATCCTCGACCGCGGCACGCTCATCCGCTCGCACGTCGTCGCCGACCTGGGGAACATTCTGCACTCGCGCCACCAGTATCACTGGCACACTGGCTACGTCCCGCCGCAGACGGTGGCGGCGCCGCACCTCGGTTCGTGGATCGGCAGAGTGCGCGGCCCGAAGAATCCCGCGATCCCGGCGTTCATCAACATCGGTCAACGGCTCGAAGGCGTCGGCGAGTCCGAAGAGCTGAAGGCGTTCACCACGGGCGGCTTCTTCGGCACCGAGTTCGGTCCCTTCAACCTGCCCTATCCCGACGCGGCCGCTGCCGCCGTCCGCCCGCCGAAAGGCATGACGGCGGAACGCTTCGAGGAACGGCAGCGGCGCTACAAGGAGTTGGTCAAACGCAGCCCGCACGGCGAACTGGCCAGCGACTACCATCAGGAGTCGATGCTGCGCGCCATCGACAACGCGCATCGGCTTCTCGGCTCGAAGGACCGCGACGCCTTCGACCTCGCCAAGGAGCCGCAGGAGAGCTACGACAAGTACAACACCGGACGTTTCGGCCTCGGTTGCCTGCTCGCCCGCCGGCTCACCGAGGCGGGGGCACGCTTCATCGAGGTCACGACGGAGTACGTTCCCTTCGTCCATTGGGACACGCACGAGAACGGCCACAGCACCGTGGAGAAGCTCAAGAAAGAGATCGACCGCCCCATCGCCCAGCTGATTCTCGACCTGGAAAAACGCGGCTTGCTCGACCGCACGCTGGTGGTCCTCGCCAGCGAGTTCAGCCGCGACATGATGGTGGAAGGCGTCCCCGGCAGCACGGCGGTCGATCAGTCGCGGGCCAAGACGGACGTGATGAAATTGCCGATTCACTACGGCCTGCACCGCCACTTCACTGGCTCGGGCTCGGTGCTGATGTTCGGCGGCGGTATCAAGAAAGGATTGCTTTACGGCGAGACGGCCCTCGAACGCCCTCTGTTGACGACGAAGAACCCGGTGTCGATTCCCGACCTGCACGCGACGATCTTCACGGCCATGGGCATCTCTCCGAAGACCGCGTTCGACATTGAGAAACGCCCGTTCTACGCGACTCTGGACGGCAAAGGCAAGCCGGTCACCGACCTGTTCGCGAAGCGCGGCGAGTGATCCTTGCGCCGGTGCCACGGCTTGGCGGTTTGGGCGGGTGTGAACGCCGCAAAAGCCAACCCCCCACCACCCCCCGTGGAGACGAAACCACCGGGTTTTTGATGATTGCCCGACCA
>JBBQPD010000554.1:0-4840 GCA_038331535.1 Gemmatales bacterium
GTGGAAGCTCAACGGTGAGGCCTGGCATCTGGGACCGAAGGGCTTCCCACCGGGCCGGCGTCTACGTTGGGACCGAGCCGTGTTGCCGCATCTGCTGGAGCTGATGCGCGCGGTCGAACCGAAGCTGGAAGTGAAGTGGGACGCGCGCGACGCCATCACACTCAAGGTGCCGGGCGTGTCGCGCGGCTGGGCGTACTGGCGGACCAAGGAAGCTGAGGCGCTCGTCTGTCGCTTTGTCGGTAAGCGCGGCAGCCTGAACCTGGCGCAGGTGGAAGGCATCGGCGTGCGGCCGGAAATTCAGGACAACCGCAGCGACGGCGACGCGCTGGTGCTGTCGTTCGAGCAGCTCGACCAGGTGCCGGCGGCGAAATTGAAGAAGGTGCTGACGGAACATCTGCGTGGGTTCCGCGAGGCGTTTGGGCGATCGAGCGCTGTCGAGGCCGATGAGGACGGAGGATAACCGGCAGGAATGCCGGCGTCACGACCAAACGGACCCTCTACTCTGAGATTCACAATGTTGCCCTACTGGGATAGAGGGGAGTGATTAGTCTGACGCGATTTCGGTATCCGATAAGGGTCTGCGCAATAATAACATGAACAATGACAACGACATGTCCCAACACAAGCCTGACGCGCCAGCGAAGGATTCACCCTCTCCTTCGCTGGCGCGTCAGGCTTGTATCCGATGCGGAGTTGATCGGGTTATTCTTGCGCAGAGCTTAACGCGGCCAAGCCGCAACGAGTTAGCAACCACACACAAAACCAGTCTGGCTGAAAGCTGATAGCTGATAGCTATTAGCTGTCAGCCAGAACTCGACTGAGCTTCTCCGCATCTTGCGGAGAAGCTCAGAGCTAAGAATCTAACCCCAGCGCCTCCATCCGTCGCAGCAGGCGCTGCCGCCAGATTCCCAGAATCTCCGCGGCCCGGCCGCGGTTGCCGTCGGCGCGTGCCAGCGCCAACCGGATCAGGCGGCGTTCCACCTCCACCAGCAGTGCTTCCAACGGCAGCGACTTGTCGGACGCGCGTCCAGGCGTTTGCGCCAGGCGCACGGACAGCCGCAGCGGCGCAGGCAGGTCATCCGCGGAAATGCGCTCATCCTTCGCCCGCAGCCGTGCCGACGACAGGACGCTAACTAGTTCGCGCAGGTTTCCCGGCCAGGCATAGGCGCGTACCACATCCCAGGCGTCCGGAGTCAGGCCGCGCACCGGTCGGCCGCCGTCTTCGTTGGCGCGCGCCAGCATGCGCTCGACCAGGCGCGGCAGCTCATCCGGCCGGTCGCGGAGCGGCGGCACTACGATCGTTAACGCCGAGAGAGCCGTGTGCAGTTCTTCCAGCAGCAGGCCCGCGCGCACTTCGGCCGCCGGGTCGGCGGAACAGCCCGCCAGGATGCGCGGCACCGAGTGTTCCTCATCGTCCCTAGCCAATAACTCCGCGAGTTTGGCCTGGATCTCGCGCGGCAGCCGGCCCGGCTCGTTGACGTATACTGTGGCAACGTGGCTGCGGCCGAATAACACCGCCGTCAACGCAGCGGCAGGCAGTCGCGCCGCGTCGAGGGCGGCGAAGGAGCGTTCGCGTGCCGCACTGCGGAAATGGATCAGCCGAGCCAGTGTTTGTTTGCCGGCGCCCGCTTGGCCAACCAACAGCACGGGCACCGCGACTCCCGCCGCCAGGCGCACGGCCGCGGCCAGGCGGCGCTGCGCCGGCGCGTCCCCCGCCGGCATGTCGTCGTCGCAGCGGCGAGCGACGCGCTCGCGCAGCGCCACGAGCTTTTCCGGCAACGGCGCGGCCGGTGCGGCAGGCTCGGGAGCCGCAACGGGCAGAACGCGGCCCAGCACTGCCAGCAGCGCGTCTCCTTGAAAGAAGGGGAGAAACTCCACGTCCCACCAGCGCGCCCCGGCGCGGGACGGCAGCAGCCGGCGAGCACGGGCAGACTGGCCGCGCAACACCTCCGGCGGCGGACAGAGCGCGTGAGCCAGGATGTCGGTACTTGAATCGGTGGGAGAAGCGGGACGCGCCCGGCGGCAGGACAGGCCGCGGGCCTCGGCGAGGGGCAGGCCGGCGAGCGTCTCCCAGGCATGGTTGACGAAGAGCAGACGGCGGCGGCGATTGAGCACGAAGAGCGCGTCGCCACTCTGCTGGAACAGGCTTTGCCAGCGGAAGTCGGACGGCGCGGTCATGGTTCATCGCCGCGTACGTCGCGCGAAACGCAAGGTCGTGTTTACGTTTCGCGCGACGCGTCACGTCTTGGTCAGCAGGAACAACACCAGCGCGATGCCGCCGAGGAAGCCGAGCAGGCGCAGCCCCCAGCGGAACGCCTCGCGGAAAATCGATCCCCAGTCGTCGTAGCGCGTGGCGCTGTAGACCAGGCTAATCAGGACGACCACGAGAGGCAGGTCGATGAAATAAAGGTTGTGCGGCGGAATAGTCATGTCAGGTCGCCTTGGTCTCCGGGGTCGGCAACGTCAAGAAGGCCGGGCCGGCCAGGGCGTCGTAGATCACCAGGATATTCAGTACGCCGGCGATCACCGTCAGCACCCAGCCCAGGTCGAGCGGCCGGCCGATGGCCGTGTTGACGGCATTGTTGGTCACGGCGTCTGGGGCGCTCTGGTAGCTCCCGAAGACGGTATCTTTGTTGTCGTTCTTGTACTGCCAGATAGCCGGCCAGGAGGCGATGCCGGCCCAAAACTGGGCGATGAACTGGGGCCGGTTGTACAGGTCGGCAAGCACGAGCGGCAGGCCAAGGGGGTTGTTCGTTTTTTCGGTCGCGATGGCGGGGAGATAAACGGGACTGGTGATGCGATACTCGCGGGCGATGACTTTGCCTGAGGAATCGCTGGTTTCACTGACCTTGGTGCTGCCGCTGCCGAGGACGGTGCCGTAGAAAAAGAGGGCGTAGATGCAGACGAAGAAGAGCACGCCCTTGCCGACGCGGCCCTGTGAAATCTGGCCCAGGCCCGGCACGAAATAGCTAAGCAGGGCGGGCAGCGGGCTCCAGACCCGCGGCGGCGCGAGCACCGGAGTGGTGGCAGGAGCGGTAGGAGTGGCGGGCGGGGCCGTCGGCGCTGGCGCTATCGACATCGTGGCAAGCCTCCGGAAACGGACAACACTCCCCAGCTCTTCTTCGTTGAAAAGGCCTGCGGCTTTCAACGGGGGAGGAAAATTCCGCGTCCGAGAGCATTGTATCGGCCCGACTCACCAGGTCCAACCGAACCAGTCGAGAGCGGTCACGGCCGCGGCGCCGGTCAGGCACAGCAAGCCGACGACGCCGAGGAAGGTCTTCCCGCCCCGCGAACGCAGCGGCCGGCTGAGCGGGCCGAGCAGCAGCAGGCAGCCGTCGAAGACCGAGTCGATGAGCGCGAACGGCCACTGCCAGGGCGAGAGCGGCGGTTCATAGCGGGTCGGCGCTGCCGCCGGTTCGAGCTTCTTTTCCGCCGAGAAGGCGGGTGCCAGCGGCGCCAGCAATTTCTTCAGCGACGGCAGCGGCTCCAGCGGCTCGTTCGCGGCGGCGTCCACCCGCCACGCGGTCGGCGCAGCGGCTTTCGACCGCGGCTCCTCGCCCTCCACGGCGCTGGTCAGCGGCCCGATGTCCCTTACCGAGGTGGCCTTCTGGCCTGTTGAGAGGGCAAGGATTTTCGACGCGGAGATCACTTCTATGCGGGGGCCGGACTCTTCCTCGGTCGGCGGGGGAGGATTGCTCTTCTTCGCGGCCGGCTGCGGCAGCGCTTGCCCTGCCTGCTGCGCCTCCTGCCACTGCTTGGCGAGCGGCCCCCACGTCTGGGCCGACGGTTGCCAGCTCGAACGCAGCGGCACCCAGGCCTCCTTGTCGTCGGCGTCCGCGTCGACACCGGGCGCCGGGCGCGCGCTGTCCGCTTCGGGAGCCGGCTCCGATTTCTCCGCGGCAGGTTCTTCCGCCGCGCCGTTCACCGGCAGTTCGAGCATGCGCTGCAGCAGCGCGTCGAGCTCGTCGAGCTGCTGCCGGGTCGGATGCACGGCGGCCGAGGAGCGAGGCGACAGGGAGGTGGACATGACGCGTTCCCTTCCAAGCGAAATCGCGGCCTGCTACAACAATCATGCGCCGCTGGCGGCTTCGCGGGAGTAGCAGCGAAGCCGCAAGCGGCGGAGAGTGCCAAACGCGCGCGAGCCATACCAACAATGCCCGATCGTTTCCACGTCACTTGTCCGCTGGGTCTCGGCGCGGTCGTCGTCGACGGCCCCGAGGCGCATCACCTGTCGAACGTCTGCCGCGTCCGCCCCGGCGACGCCGTTTGCCTGTTCAACGGCGACGGCCGGGAATACCCCGCCCGCGTCCGCGACGTCTCTCGCCGTGAGGTCACCGTCGAAGTGCTGGCTGTTGAGACGCCGGTGCGTGAGGTCGGCCACCGGCTGGAGATCGCCGCCCCGCTGCCGAAGGGCGACCGCGCCCAGTTTCTCGTCGAAAAATTGACCGAGCTTGGTGCCACCGCCTACGTCCCCTTGCAGACCGCTCGCAGCGTCGTCCATCCGCGCGACGCCAAGCTCGACAAGCTGCAACGCTACGTCATCGAGGCGAGCAAGCAGTGCGGCCGCAACGTGCTGCTGCATGTGGGGCCGCTCACCGCGTGGTCGGAGTACGCGCGGCGGGACGATCTGCCGGCGCAAAAGCTACTGGCTCATCCAGGCGGTGAAGCGATGCGGGAGGTCAGAGGAGACGTGGCGGCGGCTGTCGGGCCGGAGGGCGGGTTCACCGAGGAGGAACTGGAGCTGGCGCGGGCGGCGGGCTGGCAGACGGTCGGACTGGGGCCGCGCATCTTGCGCGTCGAAACGGCGGCGCTGGTGATGACGGCCGCTTGCATATAGCCC
>JBBQPD010000555.1:0-4834 GCA_038331535.1 Gemmatales bacterium
CGACCGTTCGAGTGGAAGTTCACTCGACAGGACATGCTTGATTGGCTAAAACGTGCGTTGCCGCACTTTTTAGCAGCTTCCGCTGCGTAGGCAGAAGGAACAGGCCAACCACGACGTTATTTGTGAAACGGACCACTTAGCCGCAAGCGGCAAACGGACCCACTACCCTCATTCGCACTGGCGTTCCTCTGACGCCGACTGCGGCGAAGCCACCACAGATTGTTACACTTCGTTACGCGCCTTTCGGTTATGCTGGGGTTGATACCTGTACGAATCGGGGTCAGCGTGCCCGCGCGAAAGGAGAACGACATGGGTCTTCTCGGTCGTCTGTTCGGGCGACGGCGGGCGGAAGTGTGGCAGGCCGAATCGCGGCTGCTGCACCGCTTGGGCTACGTCCGGCCGCCGGAAGCGATGCAGTGGATCAGTACCTCGGCCTGCGACCTGGCCTGTCCGCATTGCTACTCGAACGCGGGCAAAAAGCAGCGCGAAGAACTCAGCACCGACGAGGCCAAGAAACTCGTTATCGACGAACTGGTCGCGCTCGAGCGCCCCACCTTCGTCATCGCGGGAGGCGAGACGTTGCTGCGCCGCGATTTCGGCGAACTCGTCGCCTACTGCCATGAACGCGCTGTGCCCTGGGCCATCCATACTCACGGCGGACGGGTCGAACATCTCTACGAGGTCTTCCGCAAGCACCCGCCGGTCATGGCCGCCATCAGCCTCGATGGACCGAAGGAGTTTCACGACCGCTTTCGCGGCAAAGTCGGCTGCTTCGATTCCGCGCTGCGGGCGATCCGGGTTCTGAAAGAGGCGGGTGTCCCGGAGGTCGTCGCCGGCACGACGATAACGCGGCAAAATGCCGATCTGCTCGCCGACCTCCTGGCGGTCGTTCTCGGCAGCGGCGCCGATTCGTGGGGCTTCCACCTGATGACGCCGGAGGGCCGCGCCGGCGAACATCGCGATCTGTTGCCGACGCCAAAGCAGCTTCGCCGCGCCGCCCAGTTTGGCCGGCGGCTGCGCTCGCTCTTCCACGTCGAAATGGACAACGAATGGGGCAGCGCCGGCGGCGACGACTGCTTCTACCGCGACGAGCCGTTCGTCTGCGGCGCCGGCCGTTTTTCGTGCGTCGTCTCCTCGACCGGCGAGGTGATGCCCTGCACGACGACCGACCTCGACGAGAGCCAGGGCAACGTGCGCGATCGACGCTTGACCGACGTCTGGGCCGAGGGCTTCGCGGCGTTTCGCGGCGGCGACACGCTGCGCGGCGACTGCGACGACTGCTGGCTGCAAACGCGCCACGGCCATTCGGCCCGCTCGGCGTTCTATGTAGACCTCTTCGACGACAGCGCTGCTCACGCTTCGCGAAACGTAAACGCGCGTTTGATGCAGCTCCAGACCATCCGTCTGACGGGGGTGCCGTCATGAAATGGCTCATTGTGCCGGTGCTGTGGTTCCTGGCGGCGTGCCTTGCCCTGTTCGTGCTCTACCGACTGTGGCGCGGCAAGCCTGTCGTGTTGCGCGGCCGTTATAGCCCGCGCCTGGTGCGCATGGTGGTGATCGTCCTCGTCATCCTCGGCGTCGGCGTGACGAAGAAGCCGGGGCCGGGGTTTGCCGCGCCGCTGCCAGTGAAGCCCGACCCGGCTGACGCGGCGCTGCCCGAAGCGCTGACGCCGGAGGTCATCGGCGAATGGCTCGGCTCGCAGCAAGCGACCGGCTGGTTCGCGCGGCTAAAGCTGGGACTGGTCACTCTGGAGCAGGCGAAATCCGAGAAGGAACGTACCGCCGCGGTCCGGCTCGTCAAGGCACTGGCGGCATCACTGCCCGAGGCCGCGAAGGCGTTAATACTCGCCGAGGTGAACGCGCTGGAGGTGGGCAAACCCATTCCCTCCGCCAGCGCTTTCGACCTGCTGGCCGCCGTCGCCGCGCTCGAAAAAGCCGGCCTATACGACCACTGGCTGAACTCTCACCTCTGGCGCAGGACGGCGGACCGCGACGTAAAAGAGGATAAACGGACAGTCGAACTCCTCTTTATGCGCCTGGAACAGCACGCCCGGCTGACGAACACGCTGATCCGCGCGCAGGCCCGCGTTCGGCCGGTTTACCAGCCACCGCGGGCGTGGATGAGCAAGGCCGGTCCGCCCAAGGGTTGGCAGGCAGGCGACGCCGTGAACAAGGAAGCGCTCGCCGACCTGCTGAAAGCGGCGAAGGAGCTTCACGCCAGCTCCGACACGGGCACCTGGAAACGCGACGGCATCGCCGTGCTGAAGGTCGGCAAGGATTCCGGGCTGCCGCGCCTGCTGCGCGGCGGCAAGAAGCGCCTGCTGTCGACGGAGGAGTCGGTGCGCCTGGGCCGCCTCGACCTGCTCGAAACGTTGGCGGACGAAAAGCCGGTGCAGCTCGAACATGCCTGGCTCGGCACGATCACGCTGCCTGTCGGCCGCCTGCTGAGCGTGTGGGAGCTATCTCGCCAACTTCCGGAAGAGGCAAAGGAGAAGGCGCGGCGGACGATCAAGGCCGCCCTCGACAATGACGAAGACGCCGCCGACAAGTTGGAACAAGCGCTGCCGCTGGTTCACTCCCTGCTGCGCGACGAATTGAAGGCTGCTCCCACCGCGAAGGGAGCGCCGCGCCTGCGGTTAATCCTGTCGCTGTTCGACGACGCAGTGATGCCGGCCCTGGCGCCGCCCGCGACAACAACTCCGGGCGAGGAATTGGGTGCGTTCCCTGATCGTGGGAAGAGATGATTGCTACGAGCCGCGACCGTCAGGGAGCGGTTTTTTGCGACGTGACGCCAACGCTCCCTGACGGTCGCGGCTCGTAGAACCCTCTGCCCTCCCGTCCTTCTGAGACCACCGTCATGCTGCGTTTTCTTCTCGTCGCGGCCGCACTCCTCTTCTCATGTCTGCCCGTGCGCGCGCATGATTACTGGCTTCTGCCCGATACCTTCTTCCCGGCCGCAGGTGACAGCCTCGCGGTGCGCCTCTTCGTCGGCGACGACTTCGTACCTGAGGCGGAGCGGCCGTTCCAAAAGAAGGCCACGGTTCGCTTCCAGCAACTATTCGGAGGAAAGACCACCGACCTTGTGCCGCTCGGGACGGAGGAGAAAACGCCGCTGCTGAGCCTGCCCGTCTGCGACGCGGGGACGCATCTGTTCGCCATGGAGCGCATCCCGCGACTCATCACGTTGGAGGCCGACAAGTTCAACAAGTATCTCGCCGAAGAGGGTTTGGACTCTATTCTCGCTGAGCGCAAGAAGGCGGGCGAGGAGCGCAAGCCAGGGCGGGAACGCTACAGCCGTTGTCTAAAATCGCTGATCCAGGTCGGCGCGACGCGCGACGAGACCGCCGTGCGCGTCCTCGGCCAGAAGCTGGAGATCATGCCGGGGGCGAACCCTTACGCCCTGAAAATCGGTGATGAGTTGTCGGTGCGCATTCTCTTCGACGGCAAGCCGTTGGCCGGCGTCAAAGTGTTTGCCCACCGCCGCGACAGCGACAAGGTGACGACCAAATCGGTGGCGGCGTCCGCGGAGGGGAGAGCGACGTTTCGTCTCGACGGCGGCGGAGCGTGGCTGATTCGGCTCGTTCACATGCGCCGCGTCGCCGACGCCGAGGCGGACTGGGAGAGCTACTGGGCGGCGCTGACGTTTGGGGTAAAGTGAGACGCGCTCCGCGCGAAACGCAAGCACGCACGCTAGCACAAACAGCCGACGAAGGTGCCGTTGAGCAGGCTGCGCACTTTCACCTGGCCGCCGCACTTGGAGCAGGTCTCACCGAGTTTTAGTTGCCGCGCGGCCGGCGTCGATCCCTTCGGCGCAGGCGGTGCGGGCGGCGGTGTGGTCGGCCGGGCCAGCGGCTGGAACTCGGCGAGGGTCACGCGCTGGTAACCCGGCGTCGGCTGCTGTTTGCAGTGCGGCGACGCCAACAAATCCTGACGGCTCTGAATCTGCGTTACCGGAGTCGCGAAGCGGACGTGGACGGTCTGCGTCGCGTACTGTTTCGCGTCGAGCATGCGCGCGTCGAGCGGCAGGACGACGCCGTGCTTGAACGCCAGCAAGAGCAAGTCGAGGTCGGAGCCGAGGTTGCGCGAGCGTTCGCCGTTGAGCAAGAAAATGCCGCAGGAGCCGAGATACGACGCGCTGAGCCAAAGGCCGGGGCCGTGGGTGTGGTAGCCGCCGAACGCGAACGTGTAGCCGCGCTGAGCGCGCAGGTGGCGCGTCAGTCCGTCGGCCAGAGCATTGGCGGTGGTTCCGGAAGCCAGTAGCGCCCGCGGCACGCCGACCTTGGCGAAACAATCCTTGCACGAGACGACCACGAGTGGCTGGAGCGGCCGGACCGGATCGAGACAGACGCTGACGTCGGAGTCACTGCCGTAACAGCCGGTGAAACAACCGTGCTGTTCGACATGTTGCAGCACCGATGCGGGGATCGACATGATGGCTTCCTCCCAGAACGGGCGGGAATTACCCCGTCCGGGGATTACATTGTAAAGAAGTCACGCGCGATTGGAAGAAAAAAAAGGTCGTGTCTCCGTTTGCCGCTTGCGGCTTAGCGGACATACGCCGCTAAGCCGCAAGCGGCATCTAACCCGGAATGGAACGCAGCGCTTCGGCCAGCCGCCGCAACCCCTCTTCGATGGAGACGAGCGGCCGATAGCCGAGGTCGCGCCGGGCGGCGCTCAGATCAAACCAGTGGGCCGTCGTCAGCTCGCGGACCACAAAGCGCGTCAGCGGCGGCTCACGACGTATTCGCAGAAGGCCGTACACCATTTCGAGAACCCAACCCGTTGCGTACGCCACGCGAAATGGGACGGTTTTTGTCACCGGAGGCAAATCCGC
>JBBQPD010000556.1:0-4832 GCA_038331535.1 Gemmatales bacterium
GGGGACTCCTGCGAAGGACGGAGAGTAGTATCCACCGTCAGTGCAGCTGCGCCCCCCCCACTTTTGTCTACCTCAATGGACGTAACTCCTTGTACGAGAAGGCTACCAAAGCTGGACGATCTCTGAACGGGCCTCAAATACCAGAGCGGGAATAGACCCTCTGTTTTCTGTCTTCTGTCTACGGATTTCGGACACCACCGGCCGTTTCGTGGGGTTTTGGCAGCTATTTCGGGAATAAGCGGCGCGAAAGCGGGAAAAACGCGGAAAAATGGTTGACAAGCCGGCCGATCCGCTCTAGTCTCCTACCTATCGTTCGTGTCTCAACCCCGCTTTTTCCGCTAGGAGTGATTGATG
Organism: Gemmatales bacterium; assembly: GCA_038331535.1. Classification (GTDB taxonomy): domain Bacteria; phylum Planctomycetota; class Planctomycetia; order Gemmatales; family Gemmataceae; genus JBBQPD01. The sequence continues at coordinate 355 of JBBQPD010000556.1, forward strand.
GCCGACAACAAACCCGCCGCGAAGTCGATGTCGAAGTCCGCTGTGCTGGCACAGCTGTCCGAGACCACCAACCTGACGAAGAAGCAGATCGGTGAAGTCTTCGATGCGCTGGAAGCGCTCATCAAGGGTCAGCTCGGCAAGAAAGGCCCGGGCATGTTCAGCATCCCCGGCCTGCTCAAGCTGAAGCTGGTGCGCAAGCCGGCGAGCAAGGCGCGCAAAGGCCCGAAGCCCGGCAGCCCCGGCGAGATGATCGAGTACAAGGCCAAGCCGGCCCGCAACATCGTCCGCGCGCGCCCTCTGAAGAACCTGAACGAGATGATCAAGTAAGCCGCACACGGAACGCGCTTCGGTGCCGCGACCCACGTCCGGGGCCGAAATCACGAATTATTCTCTCTCCGCCGGCCGGAGCGTCGCCGGGCGACACCGCCCCGCGTTCCGGCCGGTCGATTCCTCTGAAAATATTCACGAGCCGCGACCGTCAGGGAGCGTTCTAGCTACAGCGCTCCCTGACGGTCGCGGCTCGTAAACCGCATTGACCGCCCTGCCGCCTCGTCCTATCATCACCAAATACCTTACATGGGACGCCTCGTCGATCGAGACGCAAGGAGTGTGCGCCGCGGTAAACCCGCGGCCGACCTCCGCTGGCAGGGAGTTATCCGCATGAGCGCGGAAGAGCGGAAGAAACACGACCACGTCACCAGCCCCGCCCACATCGCGACCGCCCGGTCGGCCGCGTCCCAGCGCCGCCACGAGTTGTTCAACAACGCGCTCGTGACGAAGTGGCAGAAGTTCGTGGAAGCCCTGAAAGAGGGTCCGTCGCGAACGACCTGGATCGTCGGCGGCGTGGTGGCTGCGGCGATCCTCCTCTACTTCGTCTGGCACTACTTCTCGAAAAGCTCCGAGGAAAAGAACTCCGCACGCTGGATGGTCGCGATGCGCGTGTTCGGCGAGGACTCGGCTACCGCGCCCGTGGACGAGAAGACGCCGCTGCTCAGCCCCGAGGCCGAGCTGGAAAAGATGATCAAGGACAACCCGGGCACCACGCAGGCCCGCATCGCGCGTTTCTACCTGGCGCGTCGCTTTCTGGCCAAGGGTGAAAAAGACCTCGGCTCAAAGCGCGACACCGCCCTGGAGGACGTCCGCAAGGCCGCCGAGCTGTACGAGAAATTGCAGGCCGACTCCAGCGACGCGCCGGTGCTGCACCAGGAGTCGATCCTGCGCGCGGGCAAGGCCCGCGAGATGGCGGGCGATTTCGGCAAGGCGGTCGATCACTACAACCTGCTCATCAAGGATTATCCCAAGAGCGCGTTTTTGGACGAAGCCAAGGCCGGCGCGGAACGGCTCAAGGACGGCTCCTCCACGCGCAAGGAGCTGGAAGCGCTCAACGCGTCGCTCAACCGCAAGGGCGGGTAGGGAGCGATTCCGCGCGAAACGCCAGCAGATCAGTTGCCACCCATGACCCCTTCGGTCCCTCTTCCTCCTGCCGCGGCTGACCGTGTCGTCGAGATCACGGCCAAGCTCCGGCTCGACGGAGTGCGCCTCGATCAATTCCTGGCCGGCCAGTTCTCCGACTATAGCCGCTCTGTCGTGCAGCGCGTCATCGAGGCGGGCGGCGTGGCGGTCAACGACAAGCCGGCGAAGGCGAGCTATCGCGTCCGCCACGGCGACGTGATCCGCGTCACGAAGCCGGAGCCGTCGCATCCGCTGCCGGTGCCCGAAGATATTCCCATCCAGATCGTCTACGAAGACGAGTTCTTCGCCATCGTCAACAAGCCGGCCAACATGGTCGTCCACCCCGCCAAGGGCCACTGGAGCGGCACGCTGGTCAACGCTCTGCGCTTCCGCTTCAACCAGCTCAGCGGCGCCAACGGCGATTACCGAGCCGGCATCGTCCACCGCCTCGACCGCGACACCAGCGGCGTCATCATCATCGCCAAGGAAGAGCAGACCCACCGCGACCTGAGCCTGATGTTCGAGCAACGGCGCATCTTCAAGGAGTACATCGCCCTGACCGCCGGCGTGCTGGACCGCGACAGCGACTACATCGAAGCCCGCATCGCCCACCATCCGCACGACCGCACCAAGATGACGGTCAGCGACGACGAGGACGATGAGGACGCCAAGGACGCAGTGAGTTATTACGAGGTGATCGAGCGCTTTCGCGGCTACACGTTTGTGCGCGTGCAGCCGCGAACGGGGCGCACACACCAGATACGCATTCACCTGGCGAGCGTCGGCTGTCCGGTGCTGGCCGACAAGGCGTACAGCGGCCGCGATAAAATGAACCTGTCGGACTTCGTGCCGAACCTCGACCCGCTGGCCGACAAATTATTGTTGTCGCGCCAGGCGCTGCACGCCCATCGGATTCGGTTCAAGCACCCGCGCACCGGCAAGGTCTTCGAGGCCGAGGCGCCGCGCCCCGACGATTTCGAGCGCACCCTGGCGGCGCTGCGACAGCACCGGGCGCTGTGAACATTTCGCCGCTTGCGGCTTCGCTTTGCGCCACCACGGGAGTCGTGTCATGTCGAAACCAAATTCCAACCACTCCTTCACCGACGCGCGTAAATCGGGCGACTCGATGGGCGTGACCAGCTCCCCCGCCGCGCCGCCGGTCGTGCCGCACGGCGACGCTCCGCCATCGTCGAAGTCGTTCCTCTTCTTCCTCGCCGGCTTCGGCCTGTTGGCGGTTATCGGCCTTGTCGCCATCGTCTGGTCGAACGCCGGCAACGTGTCTTCACCCACCACGCAGGCGCGGTTCGCGAAACCTCCGCGACCAAGCTGGGAGCCGGTATCGGCGGAGGATCGTATTTGCGACCAGTTCATGAAGTTGCGCGCCGTCGGCGATCCTGCGGCGGATGAACTCCTCGGCCGCGTGCCCGCCGTCCCGGAGCAGCCGTTCGCCACGGAGGACGAGCTGGAACGAATGCAAGTCGATTTCTATTTGCGCGACCCGAACACACGAATCCTCTCGATCCGTCGTGAACCGCCGCTGGATGACACGCCTCACTATCGCTTCACGACGGAGGGCAACGTGGCACCGCCGCGGCTGCCGATTCAAAAACGGAATGAAGTCGAACGCTGGGGCCGGGCGATGTTCAATGTCACCGCGATCGTCGAAGTGCGCGACGGGAAACTATTCGGGATCAAGAGCGAGTAGATTTACGGCATGACACGGGCTTGCCGGTTCGCGCGAAACGGCAAGCCCGTCTCCCGTCATGGCTTCGCCGGCGGCGTGATCTCGATCTTCGTCTTGGGCCGCTGCTGGCCGAGGATCGCCTCGCGCAGTTTGTCGTAGTAGACCTCCTTGACGGCGTCCTTGACCTCCTCGTACTTCACCTCGCGGCCGGCCTTGCGGTCGGTGACGAGGATCAGGTGGTAGCCGAACTGCGACTTCACCACGTCGGTCATCTGGTACGGCTTCAAAGCGAAGGCGGCCCGGCTGAACGGTTCGACCATGTCGCCGACGCGGTTGAACCAGTTGATGTCGCCGCCCGCCGCCTTGCCGGAGGGACAGGCGGACAACTCCTTCGCCTTGGCCACGAACGCCTCGTCGGTCAGGCGCACGCGCTCCCGTTCTTTCACGTCTGCGGCGGCGTCGGCCGGCAGCTTCGCCAGGCCGGCGGCGACGGCGGTATCGATCTGTTGCCGGATCGCTTTTAGCTGTGCCACGGCGGCCTCGCCTGCCTTGGCGTCGCCCTCCGGCGGCGTCAGCAGGATGTGGCGGGCGCGCACCCGGCTGCCGTCGAAGATGTCCTTGTTGCCGGTGAACAGGTCGAGCAGGGCTTTCTCCGTCGCCTGGCCGGTGGCGAACTTCTCCCAGCGCAGGTCGGCGAGGACGTGTTCTCGCAGCTCGGCCTCGGTCAGCTTCATGTCGGCGAGGAACTTGTCGAACTCCTTGTTCTGCGTCTTTTTGACCTCGACCTTGACCTCGTCGATCTTCTTGTCCACGTCCGCCTTTTCGACCTTGATCTGGAACTGCATCAGGTACTGGTCGAGGATGGCGTTGTCGATGAGGTAGTTGACCAGCTCCGGCCGGGCGTCGGCCTGCCGCTCGGCCGGCACACGATCGAGGCCGCGCTGCACGGCGCCTTCGTAGATTGGCTGGCCGTTGACCGTGGCGGCAACGGCGTTGGCCGGACGGGCCGGGGTGGTTGGCGTGGGCTTGGTCGTCGGCGGCGGCACGGGCGGCGGGGCAGGCTGGGCGGACGCCGACAGGCACGAGAGGGTCAGGGCGGCGACTGCCGACCAGAAATGCCGTTGTCGGGGCATCGGGATTCTCCTCGTTCAAAGGACAGGTCGATGGCGGGAATGGCGCCCACCCAGAGGCGGACGCACCGGCCTCGGTTTATAGCGAATCCCGGCGCGGGCGCCGAGACGAATTGGAAGAGCCGCGGGCGCCCGAAACGGGGGTTGGAAAACCCGAATAACGGGGCGGCGGCCGACCCCAATAATAGGGGGGGGGGCGCGTTTTGGGGGGT
>JBBQPD010000557.1:0-4830 GCA_038331535.1 Gemmatales bacterium
TCCCCAGTTCGTTCTATCCGCGCGACGCCCACCCCGCCGGTTTGGTGCTGGAAGGACGCATCCCCGAAGCGACTCGTAAAGAACTGGAGGCGCGCGGCCACAAGTTGACAGTGGCTGGAGACTGGTCGGCCGGCAAGGTGATGGCGGCGCAGCGGGATGAGAAGAACGGCGTCATCAGCGGCGCCGTGTCGCCGCGCGGGCAGATCGGTTATGTGATGGGCGATTGAAGCGTCGTTTACGTTTCGCGCGGTGCATTCGCCACGAGTCGCGAGCTCCGCCATCCGTAGACCCAGAAGATGACAAGCCCGACTTCCAATGCGGCATCCAGCAAGTAGAAACGGGAATGCCCACGGTAGACCAAATGTACGTCGATGGCCATCATGCCGAGGGCGCTGGTAAACGCCAGGAACAGCACTTCCGGCGTCCCCTGGCTACGGTAAGCGGCCAAACAGAGCGTGCCGCCGATTACCAGCAACAGCGCACTCATCATCTCGACGTGCCACAAATCCCCTTCATGTCCTGTGATCGCCCGATAGGTGGTGGTGCTGAGCAGAGGCCAAATGCCGCAGAGCAGGTAGTACAGACCCTGAGCCAACGGGGGATACGCGGTCAAGAAGGCGACCGTATACGCGAGGACACTGCCGGTGCCGCCCTGCATGCCCGTCCAGGCTCGCCGCATCGCCTCCGCTCGCTGGACACTGGTAGAAGTAGGAAAGGTCGCCATCGTATCGCCTCCTTTGAGGTTTTTGCCTACGAACAGATTATTTGGGCAACTATCATGCCAGGCACCACTCGCTGCGCAGACGAAATTATCAGCCACAAGTCGTTTGAAAGTCTGAATATAAGTCTTTTCATCGCTCCACAACTCCGACACTATCCCGCGCTGGGAGCCGACTCGGCGTTCGAATAGCACGATTTAGACGCCAAGCCCAGGGTAAGAGTCAGTCCCACAAGCGGGTTTTACGAGCCGCGACCGTTAGGGAGCGTGGTCAACACACTGCACAAAGCGCTCCCTGACGGTCGCGGCTCGTGGCAGACGATACCTTCTGAGACAAGCTCTAAGCGATGCAGGTGGAGGAGATGGTTGCACGGTTTCCGGGCATCAACGCCGAACGAGCGGGCATCCTCATGACGCAGAGAGGATTGGCCTAGAAGCAATGATCGACATAACATCTTACCAACTAACGATCTCAGAAACGCCGCAAGCCTCCACTTTTCGTCGAATCAGCGTTGGCATGTCAATTGCTTACCACGACAACCACCGTGGTCCGTGACGGGCCGTGCTGATATTACGATAAAAGAGATGGATTTTCTCCACAATCTCTCTTTTGCAGCAAGTCCCCGGATTCTGACCGATCGCTGCCTGTTTCCCCATCTTCCGGGCAGGTCGCGGTCGAACCCATCCCGGTAACTGGATGCCTGCTTCGCGCCGTTGCCTGGCGGCCGCGTTTCGCTGTGCGCCGCGGCGCGTGTGCGCGAACAGGTATGGGGAGGTGATGATGAATCTCCGCGATTTTCGCCGTGCCGGGCACTGGCCGACGCTGCTCAGTGCGTTTCTGTACTTCGACATCAGCTTCATGGTCTGGGTTCTGCTCGGCGCGCTGGCGAACTCGATCGCTCCCGAACTCGGCCTGTCAGACTCCGCCCGCGGCTTGCTCGTGGCCGTGCCCCTCCTCGGCGGCGCGGTCCTGCGCTTGGTCCTCGGCCTCCTGGCGGATCGTTATGGCGCTCGCAAAGTCGGCGTCGCGGGCCTGCTGCTGACGGTCATCCCGCTGCTTCTCGGTTGGCTTTGGGCCGACGGCTTCGGCTCCCTGCTGCTCGTAGGCTCGCTCTTGGGTGTGGCAGGGGCGAGCTTCGCCGTCGCTTTGCCGCTTGCCAGCCGCTGGTATCCGCCGCAGTATCAGGGATTGGCGATGGGCATTGCCGCGGCCGGGAACAGCGGTACAGCGCTCGCCACGTTTTTCGCGCCGCGTCTTGCGGTCGCCTTCGGCTGGCACAACGTCTTCGCCCTAGCCCTGGTGCCGGTCTTGCTGACACTCGTCGTCTTCCTCCTTGCCGCCAGGGACAGTCCCAATCAGCCGGCGGTGCGACCCCTTTCCGCCTATGCCTCCGTGCTGCGCGAACGCGACGCCGGCTGGTTCTGCCTCTTTTACTCGGTGACGTTCGGCGGCTTCGTCGGCCTGGCGAGTTTCCTCGGCATCTTTTTCCACGATCAGTACAACCTCAGTCCCGTTCAGGCCGGGACGCTGACCACCGTCTGTGTCATCGCCGGTTCGTTTCTGCGGCCTCTGGGCGGGCACCTCGCCGATCGCATGGGCGGCATCGCGCTGCTAACTTCCCTGTTTGCCGGCGTCGGCGTGCTGATGCTCGACCTGTCCACCACGCCGCCCCTCGTCTGGGGGACGATCGTGATGGTGCTGGTCATGGGACTCCTGGGCCTCGGCAACGGCGCCGTCTTCCAACTTGTCCCGCTGCGCTTCCCCAAGGAAATCGGCGTGGTTACCGGCATCGTCGGTGCCGCGGGCGGAGTCGGCGGCTTCCTGCTGCCTGTACTTCTGGGCAGCGTCAAGCAATTGACCGGCGGCTACTCCCTCGGTTTCCTGGTGTGTGCCGTGGCCGCCTTCGGCAGCCTGGTCGCACTCATCAACGTCAGCCGCAGCTGGGAAGGCGCCTTCGTCGGCAAGGGCGGACGGGCTACGGACGGTGAACCCGCTCCCGGTCAACTCGCGGCTGTCGCTGAGATGCCGCTGAGACAGGCGCTGAGCCTCAATGGCCGCGCGCACACCGGGTATCAATCGTGACGAGGAGAACGCCCCGAGCAGGACACCGATGACGAAAGAGAAAGTCAAGGCGACGGTCTGGGCATTCCTGGTGACGGCGGTCCTGGCCCGACTGATCGTTCTGGGATCGCGGAACCTCCGGAACTTCGACGCGGCACTGGTCGGCTACACCTTCGCCTCGTTGTTCGCCGTTTTCGGCATCACGCGCCGCTATGCTCTCTGGCTACAGCGGCCTCCAACCGCGATGTACTGGAAGCGCGGCTGGACCGTGTTCTGGCGCCTGTTTCGGCCGCGCCACGTCGCCGGCAACTCCGTCGCGTTCATGCGGCGGATCATTGTGGACTTCGCGCTGACGCGCTTTATCTGGCGGCGCGGCCGAATTCGCTGGGCAGCGCACTGGTTGATCTTGTGGGGCAGCGTCACTGCGGCGGCAATCACATTTCCCCTCGTCTTCGGCTGGATTTATTTCGCCACAGACGCTGACAATTTTGAGTGGTATCGCGTCTACGTCTTCGGCTATCCGACGATGGCTTTCCCCATCCATTCGCTCTTCGGTTTCTTCGTCTTTCACGGTCTTGTCTGGTCGTCGGTACTCGTCACGGCCGGCGTAATGCTGGCCCTGCGGCGCCGCTTCTGCGACCACGGCGCCGCGGCTCTTCAACGCTTCGGCGAGGATCTTCTGCCGCTGCTCCTGTTGTTCGCGATCTCCGTCACCGGTTTGATGCTCACGGCCAGCTACACCTGGATGAAGGGGTACGCCTACGACTTCATCGCGGTATTGCATGCCATCACGGTCATTTTCACTCTGTTATGGCTGCCATTCGGCAAGTTCTTCCACATTTTCCAGCGCTCGGCGCACATCGGCGTCGGCTTCTACAAGGACGTGGGCAGGCAAGGAGAACAGGCATGTTGCCGCCGTTGCGGACAGGAGTTCGCCTCGCGGATGCACGTCGAGGATCTGATTACCGTCCAGCAGCAGCTTGGGTATCGCTACGAAGTGGCAGGCGCAACGGAACATTTCCAGTGGGTGTGTCCAAAATGCCGCAGGTCGTTGGTCGCGCTGGCGCAGGGGCAGTTGTGGCAAGGCGCGGACGTGCTTGGCGTTTCGCGAAACGGCAAGCCGGTGTCGCGCGTCGAAGCAGTCGCGGTTTCTACGGGAGAATAACATGGCCGCACCCGCGACGACGCGCCTGAACATCATCGAACAGTTCGGCCCCCACCGCGCCTACTCCACCGGCCTGCGCCTGGAGACGGCGGCCGAGCCAGATAGCCTCATCAAGACGCACTGCTGCTTCTGCGGCATGCAGTGCGGCATCCAGCTGAAGGTGAAAGAAAACCAGGTCATCGGCTTCGAGCCGTGGGAGGAATTTCCCTTCAATCACGGCACCCTCTGTCCCAAGGGCGTCAAACGCTACCTGCAAGGCTCGCATCCCGACCGCCTGCTCACCGCCTACCGCCGCGACCCGTCGGCCCCGCACGGCTTCAGCCCGATGCCCTACGAAGAAGCCATCAAGCGCGTCGCCTTCGAGATCGAGCGCATTCAAACGCAGCACGGTCCCGACGCTTTCGCGGTCCTCAGCGGCGCCAGTCTGACGACCGAAAAAGCGTACTTGATGGGCAAATTCGCCCGCATGTGTTTGAAGACCTCGAACATCGACTACAACGGCCGCCTGTGCATGGTCAGCGCCGCGGCGGCGAACAAGAAGGCGTTTGGCGTCGATCGCGCCGCGAATCCCTGGGCCGACGTGCCGAAGGCCGGCGTTGTGTGGGTAAGCGGCGCCAACATCGCCGAGTGCTTTCCAATCCTCACGCAATACATCTGGGAAGCGCGCGAGAACGGCGGCAAGGTCGTCGTCGTCGATCCGCGCATCACGCCGCTGGCCCGCACTTGCGACCTATTCCTGCCTGTCAAACCCGGCCGCGACATCGCCCTCTTCAACGGCATTCTGCACTTGATGATCGAGAAGGACTGGCTCGATCACGACTACATCGCGCGGAACACGACCGGCTTCGACAAGGTCGCCGAACACGTCAAGGACTGGACGCCGAA
>JBBQPD010000558.1:0-4829 GCA_038331535.1 Gemmatales bacterium
ATCGGCCCAGGCAATTCGGAGATTTCCAAGGACAAACTGTCGCGCTTCGGCACAGAATTGGATTTTGGTGAAGAGATTGTCAACTCGGTCACATTCATCATCGTGGACCGGCTGCCAAAAACGGGCAAGACGGAGGCGGCGGCCGCAAAAATACGAGCTGAAATCATCCAGATGGTGATGCAGTACTGGCCCCGACAGTTGGCCCAATTTCTCAGAAAACGTCTCGGTTTTAACCACGAGATTGCGGACATGACCGACGCACGATTGCACGTTTACCTAAAGGATCGAATCGACCGAATTGCCGTGCAAGACTTTCTCAGTGACATCACGGTGACGGAACTGGAATCGGCTGATCCCGCTGACGTTGAGGGAGAAACCTAGCGCCGCCCGCACATCTCGGTGCAGGCAGGCAGTGCATGTATAATGCTTTACAACCCCACGCGGACCGATTCCGCGTCATCTGACCGTAAGGAGTAAGATCATGACCCCAAGCACTCGCCGTTTCGTCGCGCTTCTGATGTGTCTCGTCGGCTTCGGCGGGAACGCCGTTCTTGCCGCCCCCAAGACCTCGGAGGACAACGTCAAGATCACTGCCAAGGCCGACAAGCAAGTCGTCACGCTGACGTTGGAAGTCGCCAAGGGCTGGCACCTGTACGCCAACCCCGTCGGCAATCCCGATATGCTGAGCTCGCAGACGGTCGTCACCTTGAACGACGGCGGCAAGCCGGTGGAAGCCAAGATCAAGTACCCCGACGGCAAGGTGGTCAAAGACAAGGTTGTCGGCGACTACAACGTCTACGAGGGAACCGTCACCATCACCGCCACACTTGCCGCCGCGCCCGCGGGGCAACTGGAGGCAGTTGTCGCCGTGCAGACCTGCACGGACACGATGTGCCTGCTGCCGTCAAAGGTCAAGCTCAAGGTTAAGTAAGCGCGGGCTCCTGAAGCTGGATTCGCCATCCGCGTCGGCAACGTATCAAGGGTTACGGAGTAGGACGATGAACCGAATTCCGTTCTGTTTCCCGGTCACGTTGGCATGTGTCCTCGGAATCAGTGGCGAAAATGCGCTTCGTGCTGCTCCGAAGTCGTCGCAGGATAACGTCAAGTTCACAGTAAAGGCCGACAAGCAGGTTGTCACGCTCACGCTAGAGATCGCGAAGGGCTGGCACGCCTATGCCAACCCCGTAGGCAATGCCGATCTGCTAACGGCCCAGACGGTCGTCACGTTCATCGACGGAGACGGGAAGCCGGTCGCTGCCAGGATCGAGTACCCGGATCCAATCGTCGTGAAGGACAACATCGTCGGTGACTACAATATCTATGAGGGAACGGTCACCATCAAGGCGACACTGGCAACCCCGATCGCCGGCCCTTTGGAGGCAGTCGTGGGGTTTCAAACCGTCACCTCGACGCATGTCGTCCTACCTTCGCGGGTCAAACTCAAGGTGAACTGAGCGTCCCGTGGTTCTTACAGCCTGCACTCCGATTCGCCGCTTTTAGCTGCGCGCCCTCTCGCTCAGCCAAAAGCGGCGAACGCATTCACACCGAGGATTCACAACCATGTCCCGCCGATTCACGCTAGGTCTTCTCCTAGTATTCTCGGTCGCCACGGTGAGCGCGGAACCGCCCAAGAGCGAGCCGCCCAAGGGGAAACCCAACCGCCTCGCCAAGGAGATCAGCCCGTATCTCTTGCAGCACGCCCACAACCCGGTGGACTGGTATCCCTGGGGCGACGAGGCGTTCGCCAAGGCGAAGAAGGAAGGCAAGCTCGTCTTCCTGTCGATCGGCTACAGCTCGTGCCACTGGTGCCATGTCATGGAGCGTGAGTCGTTCTCCAACCCCGAGGTGGCGAAGATCCTCAACGAGCATTACGTCTGCATCAAGGTGGACCGCGAGGAACGGCCGGACATCGATCACGTCTACATGACCGCACTCGGCGTGATGAACCAGCGCGGCGGCTGGCCGTTGACCATGTGGCTCACCGCGGAAGGTAAGCCCCTTGTTGGCGGCACCTACTGGCCGCCCGACGACAAGGAGATCATGGGCGAGAAGGTGCGCGGCCTCAAGACGCTGCTAATAACCATTCAGAAGGCCGCGAAGGAGCAGCCGAAAGAAGTCGAGGAACAGGCCGCGAAGATCGCGGAACGGACGACCGCGGAGCTTGCCGGCGCCGCCCGTGGCCTGGCCCTGGTCGAGCTGAATCGCGAACTCATCGCCGAGGCCGTTGACGGCGTCAAGGAGCGTTTCGATCCGGTTCACGGCGGCTTTGGCTCGTCGGCGCGCAACTTCGCCGGCACCAAGTTTCCCATGCCGCCGTCGCTCCAGCTTCTCCAGTACGAAGCCGCGCGGACGAAGTCGAAAGAGCTGAACACCGCCGTTCACACGACGCTCGATCACATGGCGCGCGGCGGCATCTACGACCACCTCGGCGGCGGCTTCCACCGCTACAGCACCGAACGCACCTGGACCGTGCCGCATTTCGAGAAGATGCTCTACGACAATGCCCAACTCTGCGAGGTCTACGCCCGCGCCTACCGCGAGACGAAAAACCCGCTCTATCGACGTGTTCTCGAACAGACGCTCGGCTTCGTGCGCCGCGAGCTGACCTCTCCCGACGGCGCGTTCTATTCGGCCCTCGACGCCGACTCGGAGGGCGAGGAGGGCAAGTTCTACGTCTGGACGGCGAAGGAGATCGACAAGATTCTCGGCGACGCCGACGCCAAGGTGTTGGAGAAAGTCTACGGCGTGGACGCGGGGCCGAACTTCGAGAAGGAGTTTTCGATCCTCGTGCTGAAGACGCCGCTGAAAGAAGTGGCCGCCGAGATGAAGACCACCGAAGACGATCTCGAAAAGCGCCTATCGTTGCTGCGGCAAAAACTGTTCGACGTGCGCGGCAAACGGCCGCGTCCCTTCCTCGATACGAAGGTGCTGACGGCGTGGAACGGCCAGATGATCGCGGGCATGGCGCTGGCCGGGCAGGCGCTCGACGACAAGAAGACCGTGGCAGCGGCAGCACGGGCCGCCGACTTCGTATTGAAGAACCTGCGCAAGCCTGACGGCCGGCTACTACGCACCTACGGCGCCGCTCCCGGCCAGAAGGCGGAGGCTCGGCTCAACGCCTATCTCGACGACTACGCCTATCTCATTCACGGCCTGCTCTGTCTTCACGACGCGACCGGCGAGGAACGCTGGCTCAAGGAAGCCGTGGCGCTGGCCGACGTGATGATCGCCCAGCACCTCGACAAGAAAGACGGGGCGTTTTTCTACACGTCGCACGACCACGAGAAACTGTTCGCCCGCGCCAAGGACCAGTACGACGGCGCCCAACCGGCCGGCAACAGCGTCGCCGCGCGCGACCTGGTGCGCCTGTTCGAGAAGACCAAGAACGAGCGCTACTTGAAGCTCGCGGAGAAGACGTTCAAGTCGCTGGCCGGCCCGCTGAAGGGTAGCCCGACGAGTTTGACGGGATTGGCCGAGGCGATGGGGATGTATCTGGATGCGACGGAGAAGAAAAATTAGCCACAGATGAACACAGATGAACACAGATAAAGACAAAAAAAGGAGATTGAAGGAGGTAAGCCATCGTGGATGAAGTCAATTTGAAGCAACTTACCGAAACGATCATCGGGGCTGCGTTCAAGGTGTCCAACGTGCTGGGGTGTGGGTTTCTAGAGAAGGTATATGAGAATGCCCTGGCGATTCAACTGCGCAAGGAAGGGCTGACGGTCGAACAGCAATTCCCCATCCCCGTGTATTACGACGGCGTGCAGGTCGGCGACTTTTATGCAGATCTTCTGGTCTGTGACATCGTCCTGGTGGAACTCAAGACCGTGCGCGAATTCAATGAGGTCCACGAAGCTCAGTGCCTCAACTACCTCAAAGGCACCGCCAGGCCCATCTGCCTGCTCTTGAATTTTGGCAAACCCAAGGTGGAGGTTAAACGCTACCGACGATAGCCCTTCTGTCGTTTTTTTGCCTTTATCTGTGTTTATCTGTGTTCATCTGTGGCTAATTTTTATGCGTCTCGCCGTCGCCGGATTCATGCACGAGTCCAACACCTTTAACCCACTGCGCACCGGCCGCGCCGCGTTCGTGGCACAGAGCCTTACCTTCGGCGCCGCGCTTTTCGATGAATGGCGAGACGCCCATCACGAAGTCGGCGGCTTTCTTGAAGCGGCCAAAATTGAGGGTTTTGAACCGGTGCCGCTCGTCATGGCCTGGGCGACGCCGTCCGGCCCCGTCGAAGATGCAGTATTCGACGAAATAACATCTTTTCTGATCGCCAAACTCCGTGAAGCGCGACTCGACGGTCTGCTGCTGGCACTGCACGGAGCGATGGTCGCGGAATCCCATTTGGATGCCGATGGCGAAATACTCTCCCGCATAAGGCGCGCGCTCGGTCCGGACTTCCCAATCGGCGTGACGCTCGATTTACACGGCAATCTCTCGCAGCGCTTGATCGACCATTGTGATCTGGCCGTCGCCTACCGCACCAATCCGCACGTCGATCAGCGCGACTGCGGTCTGCGTGCGGCGAAGCTGCTGGCGCGGCGCGTCCGCGGCGAAGTGCGGCCGTGCCTGGCGCTCGCCAAGCCGCCGCTCATCGTCAACATCATGGCGCAGGACACCTCGGCCGAGCCATTGCACTCGTTCATGCAGGAAGCACGCGCCCTGGAACGACGGCCCGGCATTCTTGCGGTCAGCGTACTGCCGGGCTTCGCGTACTCCGACGTGCCGCAAATGGGGCCTTCAATTGTCGTCGTCAGCGACAATGATCCGGCTCTGGCGCGCCGCGAGGCGGACCGTTTGGCGGCGGCATTGTGGGAGTT